>CAJJUC010000059.1 GCA_905195005.1 uncultured Eubacteriales bacterium
CAAAGGACTTCGTGAAAACGCGGCAAAGCAAACCGAGGAGCTGCTTCGCGAAAATGCTCCGCTCGATATTATAAACAATATGATAATCCCGGCGCTGGACGAGGTGGGGCGCGCTTTTGAGGAAAAGCGGCTTTTCCTGCCGCAGCTTTTGGCTTCAGCGGAAACGGCGACAACGGCGTTTAACATAATTAAAAGAGAAATGCCGAAAAATGACGAAGGCAGCGGAGAAACCGTTATCCTCGCAACCGTTAAGGGAGATATTCACGACATCGGGAAAAATATTGTCCGCGTGCTTCTGGAAAGCTTCGGCTTTAGCGTTATTGACCTCGGGCGCGATGTTCCGCCCGAAACGGTTGTCGGCGCGGCAGAGAAAACGGGCTGCCGCCTTATCGGGCTGAGCGCACTGATGACAACCACCGTCACGTCAATGCAAAAAACCATTGAAATGCTGCATCAAAAGCTCGGAGAGGTTACGGTTATTGTCGGCGGCGCGGTTCTCACTGCGGAATATGCAAAAATGATAGGCGCGGATTTTTATGCGGCGGACGCGATGGAAACGGTTAATATCGCGAAGGAGTATTACAACAGATGACCTATTTCGTATATATGCTGCGCTGCGAGGACAATTCCCTGTATACCGGAATAACGACGGATATCAGAAGAAGATTCGGCGAGCATGCAGCGAGGAACGGAAAAGGCGCGAAATATACGAGCGTTCACCGCGCCGCAGCGGTTGCCGCCGCATGGGAAACAAACGGAGGCAGAAGCGCCGCCTCAAAGCTTGAATATTATATAAAGCATCTGCGCAAAGCAGATAAGGAAATGCTGGCGCTTCAGCCGCAGTTGCTTTCCCGGATGAGCGGCATTGAAGTAAAAATCGCTGATTTAAACGGAGGATAAAATGTCAAAAAAAAATAAAGCAATAATTCAAATGATTGTGTGCAGCGTTCTGTGGAGCATTGCAGGAATTGTGATAAAGCAGATAAACTGCAGCGCCGTTGTGATAACGGGCTTTCGCAGCCTGTTTTCGGCATTAACCGTGCTTGCATTTATGAAGTTTGCCAAGCTTAAATTCACATTCAGCCGCAGAGTTGTGCCAACGGCAATATGTATGTGTATAACGTTTTTTTGCTTTGTCGGTGCAAACAAGCTGACCACTGCCGCAAATGCAATTGTGCTGCAGTTCACCTCACCCGTGTTTGTCATGCTTATTTCGGCGGTGATATACAAAACAAAGTTTAAGCCAAGCGATATCGCTGCAGTTGCGGCAACGCTTTTCGGCATTTCGCTGTTTTTCCTCGATCAGCTTGATTCGGGGAGCATGCTCGGCAACATCATTGCAATTCTTGCAGGTTTTTTCATGGCGGGGATATTTGTTTTCGGCGGCAACAGCAGCCGCGCCGAGCGCATGACGGGAACGCTTATCGGGCATATTATGACGGCTGTGATAGGAATAAGCTTTCTTCCGTTCACGCAGAATGTTATTGACGGAAAAGCTGTGGTTGGGTTTGTGATTCTCGGAGTGTTCCAGCTCGGTATCCCTTACATACTCGTTGCGCTTGCACTGTCAAACTGCCCTCCGCTTGCGTGCAATCTTATCGGCGTTATAGAACCGCTGCTCAATCCTGTGTGGGTGTTTATCTTTAATGGTGAAAGACCCGGAAAAAACGCTTTTATCGGCGCGGTTATCATTCTTGTTTCAATAACCGTGTGGTGCATCTATAAAGACAGAACAGAGAGAACGGGGCTGTAGCAAAATTTTGCTGCAGCCCCTTAGTCATTTCTTCCTTTTTAAAATAATCAGGTCTGCCGCTGCGCAGACAAGCAAACCGAGGCGGAATTTTGTCAACCGCCGGTTGCAATGCGTTTTTTTCTATTGTAAAGCACACGCGGCGCATTGTCAAACATATAAGGAAAAAAAGTAATTGACCTTTTTTTATATTGTGATATAATATTTAATATAATGCTTAAATGCGGCAAACCGCTTTGCGGTGCGCGGCAGAAAAATATACGGGGGTGCTTTTGATGGGGTTCATCAACGAAAAATTCATGCTTAAAACGAAAACGGCGGAAACGCTGTATAATAACTTTGCTAAGGATTTGCCGATAATCGACTATCACTGCCACTTAAGTCCGCAGATGATTGCCGAAAACTATCAATTCAGAAACGCGTTTGATTTGTTCCTCGGCGGCGACCATTACAAGTGGCGTCAGATGAGAACGAACGGAATCGATGAGGAAATGATAACCGGAAGCGGAGATGAATACGAAAAATTTGCGGCTTTTGCAAAAACCCTGCCGTATCTTATCGGAAATCCGCTTTATCACTGGACGCATCTTGAACTTAAAAGATATTTTGATATTGACGACGCGCTTTCAGAAAAGACTTGCAAAAAGATATGGGATATATGCAATGAGAAGCTGCAGACGGAGGAGTTCCGTGCTCAGGCGCTTATAAAGCGCTCGAATGTTGAGGTTATCTGCACAACGGACGACCCGGCAGATTCGCTTGAATATCACAAAAAGCTTAAGGGCTTCGGGACGAAAATTCTTCCGACATTCCGCCCCGACAAAGCAGTTGAAATAAATAAGGAAACATTTCTTCCGTACATAGAAAAAACAGGCGTTAAGTCGTACGGCGAATTGCTTTCGTGGCTGACCGAAAAGATTAATTTCTTTAACGAAAACGGTTGCCGCTTGAGTGACCATGCGCTTGAATACGTTCCGTTTGCAATCGGTGACGCGGCAAAGGTGTTTGACAAGAAGCTTTCCGGCGCCGAAATCACGCGCGAAGAGGAAGATATCTTCAAAACTGCCGTTCTTAAGCGCTGCGCAGGGGAATATACCCGTCTCGGCTGGACAATGCAGCTGCACATCGGCGCACTGAGAAACAATAACAGAAAAATGTACGAGAAGCTCGGCGCGGATACCGGCTTCGACTCAATCAACGATTTGTGCATTGCCGAGAAGCTTTCAAAATTTATGGATAATCTTGAAATTGACGATATGCTTCCGAAAACAATTCTTTACACGCTCAATCCCAAGGATAACTATGTGCTCGGAACAATGCTCGGCAACTTCCAGAAAGCGCCGACCCCCGGAAAGATTCAGTTCGGCAGCGGCTGGTGGTTCAATGACCAGCGCGACGGCATGGAAGCACAGATGACGGCGCTTGCAAACCTCGGAATGCTGAGCCGTTTTGTGGGTATGCTGACGGACAGCCGCAGCTTCGTGTCGTATCCGCGTCATGAGTATTTCAGGAGAATCATGTGCAACCTCATCGGAAAATGGGTTGAGGAGGGAGAGTATCCGTCCGACATGGAGACCTTGGGCGAAATCGTGCGCGGAATAAGCTACGAAAACGCAAAAAATTATTTCGGTTTTTAAGGAGGAAACGGATATGGAATTTCAGATATCCGACAGAATGTCAACCTTAAAGGGTTCGGCAATCAGAGAAATGTTTAAGGCAATGGCAGACCCCTCGATGATTTCGCTTGCCGGCGGAAATCCCTCAGCGGAGCTTTTCCCGAACAAGGAGCTCGCGGAAATTGCAAAGGACATACTTGAAAATGACCCCGTCGGTGCGCTTCAGTACGGAATTTCGGAGGGAAACATCGCACTGCGCAAAAAGATTCTCGAAATGATGGCGCAGCGTGAAAGCATTCATGCATCGCTTGATGAAATAACAATTGTTTCGGGCGGTCAGCAGGCGATTGAAATATCTTCAAAGATTCTTCTCAACGAGGGCGATTATGTACTTGTTGAAGAACCGTCCTTTGTCGGCGCGCTGAACGCATTCCGCTCATACGGCGCAAACCTCAAGGGCATTGAGGTGAGGGAGGACGGCATTGACGTTGACGCGCTTAAAAAAGCGCTCGATGAAACGCCGAACGTTAAAATAATATACACGATTCCGAATTTCCAGAACCCATCGGGAATAACGATGAGCGAGGAAAAACGCCGCGCCGTTTATGAAGCGGCAAAGGAGCACGGCGTGTTTATCATTGAGGACAACCCCTACGGCGAGCTGACGTTTGACGGCGTTAAGCTGCCGACAATCAAATCAATGGACAGGGACGGAATTGTGCTTTACAGCGGCTCGTTCTCCAAAATTCTTGCCCCCGGGCTGAGACTCGGCTATCTTATTGCACCGAAGAATTTCACTGAAAAAGCGGTTCTCGGGAAACAGGTTTCCGATGTTCACACAGCGCTTTTGCCGCAGCTGCTCGCGCTTCACTTTATGGAGAAGCATGACATAGGGGCGCTGATTGAAAAGATGCGCAGTCTTTACAGCAGAAAATGCTCGGCAATGCTTGAAGCAATCGAAGAGTATCTTCCGGCAAGCGTTTCGCACACAACGCCGCGCGGCGGTCTGTTCGTTTGGTGCAATGCGCCCGGCGTTGACACGCTTAAGCTGAGCCAAGACTGCATCAAGGAAAAAGTGCTTATTGTGCCGGGAAATAATTTTGCCGTTGATATGAGCAAGCCAAGCAGCGGCTTTCGGCTGAACTTTTCGACAATGAGCGATGAGCTTATCGTTGAGGGAGTTAAACGCCTCGGCAAGGTTCTGAACGGCTGAAAGGAGCTTTTATGAAAGGTCGCTTTATAGTATTCGAGGGGATTGACGGCGCAGGAAAAAGCACGCAGATTTCGCTGCTTGAAAAAAAACTTAAAAGCGAAGGGCGGCGCGTTTTTGTAACGGCGGAGCCCACGCAGTCCGTCACCGGCGGCGCACTTCGTGACGCACTCAGCGGAAACTACAAAAGAACCTCCACAGAGCTTGCGGCAATGTTTCTTGCCGACAGGGTGTTTCACAATGTGAATGAAAAAACGGGGATAAGGCAGGCGCTTGAGAACGGTTTTGATGTTATCTGCGACAGGTATTATTATTCCTCGTTCGCATATCAGGGAACAGGCAGCAGCCTTGAATGGGTCATGCGCATGAATCTTGACTGCCACGATATTGTTCGCCCCGATGTGTGTATTTTTCTTGACCTTGACGCGGAAAGCTCGAAAAAGAGGATAGATTCCGAACGCGCTTCGGTTGATATTTTTGAAGAAAGCACGGACATTTTAAGCAGCATCAGAAACAAGTTTTTCGATGTGTTTGAAAAGCTGCCTGATGAAAATATAAAAATAGTGAACGCAGGGAGAACCGTTTCGGAGATTGCCGCGGATATTGCACAGATTATTGACGGTTTAACCGCAAAGGAATGACAAGCTTGACGAAGATAATTAAAATTGACCCAATGAATATAGACTCCGCTCTTTTGGAGGAGGCTGCCGCGGTGATTCGCCGCGGCGGTCTTGTCGCATTTCCGACGGAAACTGTCTACGGTCTCGGCGCGGACACTTTTAACGCTGCCGCCGTTGCTAAAATATTTGCCGCGAAAGGCCGCCCGATGGACAATCCGCTCATTTCGCATATTTCGAAAATTGAGGAAATAGAGCGCTTTGCGCGCGAAATTCCGCCGTCCGCCGAAAAGCTGGCGCACGCGTTCTGGGGTGGGCCTCTAACGATGATTTTCAAAAAACGCAGCGGTATTCCCGATGAGGTCACGGCAGGACTTGACACCGTGGCGGTGCGGCTGCCGAGCCACAGCGTTGCAAATGCGCTGATAACGATTTCAAAAACCCCGATTGCCGCACCGAGCGCTAACCTGAGCGGCAGCCCGAGCCCGACCGTTGCGGAGGACTGCATCCGCGATCTTGACGGGCGCGTTGATATGATTATTGACGGGGGAGCATCGATGATAGGAATCGAATCCACCGTTGTTGACATGACGGCGGAAATTCCCACCGTTCTCCGCCCGGGAATGATTTCGCCCGAGGATATGCAGGAGGTTATAGGAGAGGTACGCTACGGCGGCGAGCAGAAGGGCGCGCCGAAATGCCCCGGCATGAAATATAAGCACTACAGCCCGAATGCCGAGGTGTATGTGGTGAAGAATATAGCCGGTGCGGAAAAATATTTTCCGCGCGGTGAAAAGGTGTGCGTGATTGCGAAAAATTCCGCCGGAAAAAGCTTCGGCGGAGCAATGGTTTACGACGCAGGCAAAAACGATGAGGAATACGCTGCACGGCTGTTTTATTTTCTGCGAAAGGCAGACCGCGACGGCGCAGCCTGCGTGTATGCCGAAATGCCCGGAGAAAGCGGAATCGGAATCGCGCTGCGTAACAGACTTTTCAAGTCGGCGGCAGGAAGAATAATGGATTAAATCGGTGATGTAAATGAAAACACTGTTTGTTTGTACAGGCAACACTTGCCGCAGCCCGATGGCAGCGGCTCTTTACAATAAGCTTTCGGGCACGGAGGACGCTTTTTCCGCAGGGCTTTGCGTTATGCAGCCGTCGGCGGCGTCTAAAAATGCCGCGGCAGCCGTTGAAAAGTACGGCGCTTCGCTGAAAAATCATGCGTCGCACATGCTTTGCGAGGAGGATATCCGCCGTGCGGAGCGCGTTGTAACGATGACCCTGCAGCAAAAGTATGCCGTTGAAGAGGCGTTCGGGATTTCGTCCGAAACGCTTGCGGAATATGCCGCGCACGGGGAGGACATTGCCGACCCGTTCGGCGGTTCTCAGGCAGTGTATGACGAGTGCGCCGCACAGATTTACGCATATATAAAAGAAGGCTTATGCCGCGAAAACACGCGGCTTGCACAAACGGCTGACATTAAGGCTGTTGCAGCGCTTGAATCGGAGATATTTCCCGATGCATGGAGCGAAAAAACACTTGAACAAATGAGCGGAGCGTGCAGAATCATTGCATGCAAAATGCATGGGGAGATTTGCGGATACTGCGTGTTCACTGTTGCGGCGGACGAGGGGGAGATCCTCCGCATCGCCGTGAAAGAGGAGCTGCGCGGAGAAAAAATAGGCTATGTGATTTTAAAGCGTGCCTTGGAAGAAATGCAAGCCTGCGGAGCACGGAAGGCATATCTTGAGGTGCGCGAGGGCAATATTCCGGCAATATCGCTTTACACAAGAGCGGGCTTTGAAAAAATCGGAATACGGAAAAATTACTACAGTGATAACGGCGAAAATGCGCTTGTCTTTAATATTGATTTAAAGGAATGATTTGGAAATATGGCACTTGTACTGGGAATTGAATCATCATGCGATGAAACTGCCGCTTCCGTCACACTGGACGGGCGAAAGGTTTTGTCGGACGCGGTATATTCGCAGATTGACATACACGAGCTTTACGGCGGCGTTGTACCCGAAATAGCGTCGCGCAAGCATATTGAAAAAATAATATATGTTATTGAGGAGGCTCTCCGACAAGCAGATGTGAAAAAGGAGCAGCTTGACGCGATTGCAGTCACCTACAATCCGGGGCTTGTCGGCGCACTGCTTGTCGGCGTGTCGGTGGCAAAGGCGCTTGCGTATTCGCTCGGGAAGCCGCTTGTTCCCGTCAATCATATTCACGGGCATATCGCGGCAAACTATATTGCATATCCCGAGCTTGAACCGCCGTTTGTGTGCCTTGTGGCGTCGGGCGGTCACAGCCATATTCTGAATATAAAGGATTACTACAGCTTTGAAATCCTCGGCGCAACAACCGATGACGCGGCAGGCGAAGCCTTTGACAAGGCGGCGCGCGTTCTGGGGCTCGGTTATCCCGGCGGTCCGAAGCTTAACAGGCTTGCCGGGTCGGGCAATCCCAAGGCAATCGCGTTCCCCCGTCCGCACCATAATTTTGATTTCAGCTTCAGCGGTCTTAAAACCGCCGTTATTAATTATGTGCATAACGCGGAGCAAAAGGGTGAGGAGCTGAACCGCGCGGATGTTGCCGCGTCGTTTCAGCAGGCGGTTGTGGATGTGCTTGTGAAAAACACAATCGAAGCGGCAAAAAGCGTCGGTTCGGATAAGGTGGCAATTGCCGGCGGCGTTTCGGCAAACACTGCCCTGCGCACGGCAATGCAGCAGGCAGCGGCTGAAAATAAGATGAGCTTTTACTGCCCTCCGCTGAAATACTGCACCGATAACGGCGCGATGATTTCCTGCGCGGGATATTTGCAGTTTATCGGCGGCATGCGCGGCGGTCTTGACCTCAATGCCGTTCCGCAGCTCAGCCTTAATTAACGTTTCATGCCGCAAAAGGAGTGAGTGCAATATGACAAATATTGAAATATTGAGAAACGAAATGAGAGAGCGCGGCATTGCCGCGTGCATTATTCCGACGGCTGACCCGTTTCTGAGTGAATATACTGCGGAGCATTATGCGTTCCGCAGCTTTTTGTGCCCGTTTTCGGGTTCTGCCGGAACGCTTGCAGTCACGCTTCACGGCAGCGGACTGTGGACTGACGGACGGTATTATATTCAGGCGGAGCGTGAGCTTTCGGGTACGGAAACGGAGCTTTTCCGCGCGTCCGAAAAGGGCACGGAAAAAATACACGAGTATCTTTGCCGCATCCTTGAAAACGGCGATTCCGTCTGCGCCTTCGGAGAGCTTTTCTCGCGGTTTTATCTTGACAGATTGAGGGCAAACGTTGAAAAGCGCGGATTAAGGCTTGTGACCGATGTTGATTTTTCATATATTCAGAGTAACCGTCCGCCGCTCCCGAACGGCAAAATTTTCATGCTGCCCGATAAATACACGGGCGAAAACGCTGCGTCAAAGCTTGCTCGGCTGAGGGAGAAAATGCGTGAAAAAGGCGCAACGCACTATGTTATCGGCGCTGCCGACTGCGCAATGTGGCTGCTGAATATCCGCGGCTGCGATGTTGAATATACCCCGGTTGCTCTTTGCTTTATGCTTGTTTCGGAAACAGACGCCGTTTTGTATATCAATCCCGAACGCGCGGATGTGGACGTTGTTTCCGCTCTTTCGGCGTGCGGAGTGCAGCTGCGCAGAACTGAGGAAATATATTCCGATATTTCCGCATTGCCCGAAAAAGCGGTTCTTGCGGCGGATTTTTCAAAAACCAATTATGCGCTGACGTCGTCGGCAAAATGCGGATGCAGGCATTTTCCCGATTTTGCCGGGCAAATGAAATGCATAAAAAACGCCGTTGAAATCCGAAATATAAAGCAGGCTTATATTTACGAAAATACGGCGCTTATAAAAAGCTTTTATGAAATATATAATTCCGAACAGCGTATAGACGAGTGCGATGTTTCGGACATAATCGAGAAGAACAGACGGGCGAACGCGGATTATATGTATCCGTCGTTTTCAACAATTGCCGCGTTCGGCGCAAATGCAGCAATGATGCACTATTCCCCGAAAAAAGACAAATGCGGGGAAATAGGGGAGAACGGAATGCTTCTTATTGACACGGGTGCGCAGTTCCCGTTCGGCACGACAGACACAACGCGCACGCTCGTTTTCGGGGAGCTGACCGATGAACAGCGTGAAAACTACACGTTGGTGCTTAAAGCAAATATCTCTCTTGCAAACGCGGTTTTTCCGCAGGGAACGGCGGCAAACGCTGTGGACTGCACCGCGAGAATGCCGCTGTGGAAGAAAATGCTTGACTACCGCTGCGGAACGGGGCACGGCGTGGGCTGCTGCCTTTGCGTGCATGAAGATCCTCCGCGCCTTTCTCCATCGGCAGCGGTCATTCTGCAGGAGGGAATGACGGTAACGGACGAGCCCGGCGTGTATATTGAAAACGAGTACGGAATACGGATTGAAAACCACCTGTGCGTGGTTTGCCGCGGAAAATCGGAGTACGGCACATTTCTTGGGTTCGAGCCGCTTAATTACTGTCCTGTCGGCACGGTGCCGGTTGCCGCGGAGTTGCTCGGCAGTGAGGAAAAAGCATGGCTGAACGCATATAATGAAGAGGTGCGCCGCCTTTCGAAGCCTTATTTAACAAAGGAGGAATTTGCATGGCTGACACAGTACACAAAGGAAATCTGACGGACGAGGAAAAATTTCTGAAACGTATGCAGTTTCTGATTCTTGCCGACAAAATGAAATCAATCTACCGCCAAACGCTGCTCGCCGATAAGGCGCGGCGCGAAACGGACGCGGAGCATTCCTGGCATCTTGCGCTTTATGCACTTGTGCTGGCGGACTATGCTCCCGACGGGGCGGACATTTTCCGCGTTGTTGAGATGACGCTTGTGCATGACCTTGTGGAAATTTATGCCGGAGACACGTTCTGCTACGACAAAAACGCAAACGCCGATAAGGCGCAGCGCGAAAAGGATGCTGCCGATAAGCTTTTTTCGGTTTTGCCGGAGGATGAAGGAGCACAATATCGTGCTCTCTGGGAGGAATTTGACGCGCAGAAAACGCCTGCCGCGCGCTTTGCCGCCGCACTTGACCGCTTTCAGCCCGTTATCAACAACTTTCTTTCGGATTTTCCGACATGGGTCAACGGAAATGTCACACCAGAGCAAATCCGCGAAAGAACAGCGCTCGTTCAGTCAACAATTAAGCCTGCCGGGAATATGATAAACCAAATCCTTGAATATGCACGTGAGCACGGCTTTTTCGACCGTCGGTGAACATTTTTGCAAAAAATCCTCGATTAATAACGAAAAACGCCTTAAAACGGAAATCGCGCGGCGTTTTGTTTACGAAAAAACGCATTTTTCGGTAAACGCTATTGCAAAAATTTCAAATTTGTTGTAAAATAAATATGTTTTTATATTTAACGGTGGTGATTTTAATGTATTTATCAAAAAAGTATTCATCCGTCAGTCCGTCTTCAACACTGGCAATTGACGCGAAGTTTAAGGAAATGAAAGCAAACGGCGCGGACGTTGTCGGCTTCGGCGCGGGAGAACCCGATTTCAACACTCCCGAGCATATCTGTGCGGCGGCGATTGAAGCAATTCAGAGCGGATTCACGCGTTACACTCCGGCATCCGGCACAAAGGAGCTGAAGGAAGCGGTTGTAAGAAAATTCAAAAGAGACAACAACCTTGATTATGCCCCCGAAAACATCGTTATTTCGAACGGCGCAAAGCATTCGCTTGTAAATGCGCTCGGCGCTGTGTTAAATCCCGGCGATGAGGTGATAATTCCCACCCCCTGCTGGGTGAGCTACCCGGAAATGGTAAAGCTCAGCGACGGCGTTCCCGTTTTGGTGAAGGCTTCCGAGAAAGAGGGCTTTATCGTGACCGCCGAAAAAATCGAGGCGGCAATAACTCCGAAAACAAGGGCGATTATAATTAACACTCCCTCCAATCCGACGGGTATGATATACCGAGAGGAGGATCTTCGCGAAATCGCACGCGTCTGCGTTGAAAAGGATATTTATGTGATTTCCGATGAAATATACGAAAAGCTTATTTATGACGGCGAGAAGCACTGCTCGGTAGCGTCCTTCGGCGATGAAATAAAGAAGCGTACGATTATCGTAAACGGCGTCAGCAAAACATTTGCAATGACCGGCTGGAGAATCGGATACACCGCGTCGGACGCGGCAATTGCCAAGGTTATGTCAAATGTTCAGAGCCATGCGACGAGCAATCCCAACTCAATTGCGCAGAAAGCGGCGCTTGCCGCGCTTGACGGGCCGATGGAAACCGTTGAGGCAATGAGGTGCGAGTTTGAAAAACGCAGAAACTACATGGTTAAGCGTATCAATTCGATGAACGGCGTGTCCTGCCTTATGCCGCACGGCGCATTCTATGTTATGATGAACATTTCAAAGCTTATCGGCAAATCGGTTGAGGGAATTGAGATAACCGGCAGCGACAGTTTTGCGGAAGCGTTTTTAAGCATCGGCAAGGTTGCGGTTGTTCCGTGCAGCGGATTTGACAGCGATGTTCACGTTCGCTGGAGCTACGCCACAAGCATGGAGAATATAACCGAAGGTCTTGACAGACTTGAAAAATTCCTGAAAAAATTAAACTGAAACTGCGGATTTGAAAAGACGGGGCTGTAAAAGATTTTTTACAGCCCTGCTGATATAATCGGAGATTTTTTATAACTATATGGAGAGATTATGAAAAAACTTGTTATAGGAATACTTGCGCACGTTGATTCGGGAAAAACAACGCTTTCCGAGGCGCTTTTGTACACAAGCGGCACAATCAGAAAGCTTGGGCGCGTTGACCATAAAAATGCATTTCTTGATACGGATAATATAGAACGCGAGCGCGGAATAACCATTTTTTCAAAACAGGCGCAGCTTAAATGGAAAGAAAACGAGTTCACGCTTCTGGACACGCCGGGGCACGTTGATTTTTCAACCGAAACGGAGCGCACGCTTCAGGTGCTTGACTATGCAGTGCTTGTCATAAGCGGCGCCGAGGGCGTGCAGAGCCACACCGAAACGCTCTGGCGGCTGCTTGAACGGCATAATGTGCCGACGATCATTTTCGCAACGAAAATGGACCTTACGGGCAGCGACAGACAGCGGATACTCTCCGACCTGCGCGAGCGGCTCTCGGAGGGCTGCTTCGACCTTTCGGACACTTCGCGGGAGACTCGCGAGGGTATAGCCATGTGCGATGAGGAGCTTTTTGAAAAGTTCGCGTCCGGCGAAGATATCGACGACGGCGATATTTCGCGCCTGATGATCGAAAGAAAGCTCTTCCCGGTGCTGTACGGCTCGGGACTCAAGCTCGAGGGCGTGAGTGAGCTTGTTGAATTTATAGAAAAATACGCCGTCGGCCCGGAGTATCCCGAGCAGTTCGGCGCAAGGGTATATAAGATAATGCGCGATGCGCACTCCCGGCGCCTAAGCTGCATGAAGATAACA
>CAJJUC010000060.1 GCA_905195005.1 uncultured Eubacteriales bacterium
TTCTGTCGGGGTTGGAAAGACGGCTGATTGACGGCGATATTCCGTACCGCGTTCTTACATAAATATAGTCGTAATTTGCATCGGACGCAGTGCGAACGCCCGAAAAATTGCCGTAGCCGTCCGCAATCGGAGTGTTGTCGTCAACAATGTTTCCGCCGCTGTTCGGTTTCTTTTTGGAAATTGAAACCGTTCGCGTTGCCTCATCCCAGCCAACGCTGTAATTCAGCTTTTCGGCGATGAAACGCACCGGTACCATGGATTTGAGCGACTGCGCGTCTCGCCCGATAAGCATCGGAAGCGGCTGATCCGCCGCTATCAGAACCGGCTTTCCGTTTACATAGGTTGTCCTGTCGCCGATTTTTATAAGTACGGATATTCCGTTATCGTTTATTTCCACCTGGCAGGTGTCGTCATGCCACAGAACGCTGCTGCCGAGCGCCTCAAACACCTCGCGTACCGGAACCATGGTTCTTCCGTCGATTATCACGGGATTCATCGGCAGCGATGACGCCGCAAGCTTTTTCCCGTTAATCGTAAGCGCAATATCGCCGCCGTCATAATCATGGTAAGCGTCGTTGTAATAAAGCTGCGCCGCCTGCGCATTAATGCCGAAGAATATCGAAAATGTCAGAATCATCAATAATATAATTTTTTTCACAAAATCACCCCGTATACACTAATATTCGACATGAATATGTGCAATCCTTTTCCGCAAAAAAATTGTAACACATTTGTAACAATCAGATAAGCTTCATCTGACCCGATCCGTCGCTGCCATATTCAAAGCCGTAATGCTCGTATGCAAGGCGTGTGGCGCATCTTCCGCGCGGAGTTCTGTTGATATAGCCGAGCTGAAGCAGATACGGCTCATAAACATCCTCAATCGCGGACGAATCCTCTCCTATTGTTGCTGCAAGCGTGTCCAGCCCGACAGGACCTCCGCCGAAATTAACGATTATGGAGGTCATCATCTTTCTGTCGGTTGCGTCAAGCCCGAGCTTGTCAATCTCAAGCATGGCAAGCGCTTCATCAGCAACCCTTTTGGTTATTCTGCCGTCGGCGCGCACCTGCGCATAGTCACGCACGCGGCGCAGCAAGCGGTTTGCAATTCGCGGAGTTCCGCGTGAGCGTGACGCAATCTCAGCCGCGCCCTCGGGCGCAATATTAATATTCATAATGCCTGCGCTTCGCGTTACAATTGTCATGAGATCATCTGTATTATAAAGCTCAAGTCTGGAAATAACGCCGAAACGGTCACGCAGCGGAGCGGACAAAAGCCCGGCGCGCGTTGTTGCGCCCACAAGCGTGAACGGCGGCAGGCTCAGCCGCACGGACTGTGCGCTCGGTCCCTTGCCGATAATTATATCGAGCGAAAAATCCTCCATTGCCGGGTAAAGAATTTCTTCGACCGAGCGTGAAAGGCGGTGAATTTCATCGATAAAAAGCACATCCTGTGGGCCGAGATTCGTCAGTATCGCGGCAAGATCCATCGGTTTTTCAATTGCGGGGCCGCTCGTCACGCGGATATTAACGCCCATTTCATTTGCGATTATCGCGGCAAGCGTTGTTTTCCCGAGGCCGGGCGGTCCATAGAGCAGGCAGTGATCAAGCGCTTCCTTGCGTGCGAGCGCCGCGTCAATATATATTCTCAGGCTTTCCTTAACCTTGTCCTGCCCGATATATTCCCCCATGGTTTTCGGGCGGATAGTATGCTCAAGCTCAGTATCTCCCTCAAGCTGCCGGGTTGAGATTATGCGTTCATCAAATTCCATCAGCCATTCTCCTTAACGCTTCTTTTATAATTTCCTCAACGGTGAGACTTGCAGTATCAATCTGCATAACCGTTTTTTGTGCGGCGGACGGGGACGCTCCAAGCGCAATAAGCGCGTTGACAGCCTCCGTGTCGGTGCGGAGCGCAGCGCGCGGAGCAGCGCCCGCCGCTCCAAGCCTCTGCACTGCATCCGAGGTTTCAATTTTGCCCTTAAGCTCCAGAATAATCCGCTGCGCCATTTTTGTTCCGACGCCCGGCGCTCGCGTGATTGCCTTAACGTCCTCCGAGATAATCGCAAACGCCAAATCCTCGGGCGAAAGCGTTCCCAAAAGAGCAAGCGCAGCCTTTGGTCCAACGCCCGATATTGCAATCAGCTTGTTAAAATAAACAAGTGCACTACGGTCAAGAAAGCCGAAAAGCTCGGGCTGCTCATCGCGCACGTGAAAATATGTGTGAACGGTGACGGCTTCGCCGATTCCCCCTGCGGATGCAATTTCGGACGGCGGCATAAAAATGCTGTAGCCGATGCCGCCGACATCGACAACCATATTGTTTTCATTTTTAACGGCGATTGTGCCGCTTATGTAAGAAATCATATTCTTCCGCCTTTCAGAATATCGTTATACCTCACGGAATTTCCGTGGCAAACGGCAATCGCAAGCGCATCCGCAACGTCATCCGGCTTCGGTATTTCGCTCAGTCCGAGCATGGTTCTCATCATCTGCTGAATCTGCATCTTTGAAGCGCGCCCGTACCCCGTGAGCGCCTGCTTAACCTGCAGGGGGGTATATTCGTAAATCGGCACGCCGTTTTCCACCGCCGACAGGATTATAACGCCGCGCGCCTGCCCGACTGCAATCGCCGTTTTTGCATTGCTGTTGAAGAACAGTTCCTCAACGCTCATTGCATCGGGGCGGAAATTCGCGAACAGCAGCGTCATTTCGTCATAAATCGTTTTCAGCCGGTTTTCGAGCGGCGTGTGCGCCGGCGTCGTAATCGCACCGTATTCCACCGTTGAATAACGGTTCCCGTTTTTATCAACAACACCGAAGCCGACAATCGCAATGCCGGGGTCAATGCCCAGAATACGCATCATTCCGCCTTCTTTCTTATCATTGCGTCCTTTTCGGCGGGCTGCTCCGTTTTTATATAAAGCGTCATCGCCGCATGGTTCGCAACTTCAATCGGAGCATGATTTTCGTCCGTCATTTCCGTTATCCTCTGCGTGAAAAACGGCTTTCCGGGACGCATTATCTCCACCTCGTCCCCGATAAATATGCGGTTCCGCTGCGCAACTCTCGCAAGCCCCGTTTTTTTGTCATAATCCTCAACAATGCCGACAATATCATAATCGCGGATATACGAGCTTGATCCGTAAATCTGTGCGCCTGCCGGCGGAATCCCGAAAAAGAAGCCCGTGTAGTAATCGCGGTGACTGACCTTGCAAACCTCGTCAAGCCATGCCGGATTAAATTCATAATTCACCGGGTCGTCGTAATATGCGTCAATCGCAGCGCGGTATGCCGAAACAACCGTTGCAACATAATATTCACTTTTTACCCTGCCCTCGATTTTGAGCGAGCTCACGCCGCAGGCGGCAAGCTCGGGAATATGCTCAATCATGCATAAATCCTTTGAATTCATGATAAATGTGCCGCGCTCGTTTTCAAAAACGGGCATATATTCGCCCGGACGTTTTTCTTCCATCAGCGCGTACTGCCATCTGCACGGGTGACTGCACGCACCGTAATTACTGTCACGGGCGGTCATGTAATTGCTGAGCAGGCATCTGCCCGAATACGAAACGCACATTGCCCCGTGCATAAATATTTCAAGCTCACAGCCGTTCGGGATGTTATCGCGGATTTCGCGGATTTCCGAAAGCGACATTTCGCGCGCAAGCACAACGCGCTTTGCGCCGAGCCTGTGCCATGCTTCAACCGTTTTGTAATTGGTATTGTTCGCCTGGGTGCTGATATGAATTTCCAGCTGCGGCGCGGCTTCTCTGCATATGCTGAACGCGCCGAGGTCGGAAATGAGCACTGCGTCTGCTCCAAGCTCGTATATTTCTCGGAAGTATTGCTCCATTTCTGCAAGGTCACGGTTGTGCGGAATGATGTTCGCCGTGATATAGACCTTTTTGCCCATATCATGCGCGAATTTTATCCCCTCCGCCATTTCTTCATGCGTGAAATTGTCAGCGGCAGTGCGCAGAGAAAACGCCTCTCCGCCTATGTAAACCGCGTCCGCCCCATATTTCAGCGCAATTTTCAGCTTATACAAATTTCCGGCAGGCGCCAGAAGTTCAGGTTTATTCATAATGCTTCCTTTCACTTTTTCACTGATATTGCAACCCCGTCCCCGATGGGGATTACAGCCGTTGTCAGCATCGGGTGATTCATAATTGCTTCAAGATAGGCGCGCAGCCTTTTCACAATGGTAATTTTCCGCCGCACAACGGCGTCATCATCCTCAACCATGCCCTTGTAGAGAATGTCGTCAGAAAAAAGAATACCGCCGCTTTTGAGAAGCCGCAGAATATCGGGCATAAACTGAAGATACTGCCCCTTTGCCGCGTCAAGAAAGATAAAATCAAACTCGCCGTCAAGCCACGAAAGCACCTCGGCGGCCTCACCCTCTATAACGCGGATCTGTTTTTCTCTGCCGACTGCGAAAACATTGTCAACAGCGATTTCGGCGTGCTTTTTATAGCGTTCAACTGTTATGATTTCGCTGTTCTCCGGCAGGTTTTCCGCCATCAGAATAGCGCTGTAGCCCACCGCCGTGCCGATTTCAAGCACGCGGCGCGGCTTGCATGCCGCAAGCATTGTTATAAGCAGCTGTTCCGCCTGCGGCTCGATTATCGGGGCATAGCTTTCCTCTCTTGCCGATTTTTCGCGCAGCTCGGTGAGAAATTCACTGCGCTTCGGTATAAGCGATTCCAAAAATTCCTGTTCCATAGCGCACCTTAATACTGTATCTGCCGTTTAACTTCTTCTGCCTTATCGGCGCCGCGCAGCCTTGCAAGCACGGCAAAGCCAAAATCCAGCGCCGCGCCCATTCCGTTCGCCGTTATCACATTTCCGCTTTCAGCAACATTCGCTTCGGAAAGCTCCGCTCCGTCAAGATATTTTTCAAATCCCGGGTAACAGGTTGCCTTTTTTCCGCGGAGAAGCCCCATTTTCCCGAGCACGCTCGGCGCGGCGCATATTGCACAAATGAGCTTTCCGCTGCTGTGTGCGCTCTGCACCGCTTCTTTCACAAGAACGCTTGCGTCAAGATTCTGCGTTCCGACGCCTCCGCCCGGCAGAATTACAGCTTCCGTGTTATCCTTTAAGGCAATCGGCGGCAATATATCAGCCTTAACAGTTATTCCGTGGGCGCCTGTAACATATCCGCCCGTCACACCGATGGTTTGCACTTCAACTCCGCCGCGCCGCAGAATATCAAGCGGCGCCAGCGCCTCCGTTTCCTCAAATCCGTCTGCAAGAAACATGTATACCATTGCAATCCCTCATTTCCTATTCGTTTTCTTTTTCAGTAACAGTATATTTATCAACAAGCCTTAAGGGGCGGTAGCCCTCCTTCGCTTTCCGAAGCCCCTCAATGCCCATATCCTCCTCGCGGTTCACAAATTCGCAATCCGCAAACGCTTTTTCACAGAAAAGCTTGTTAATCATCTGATATGCTCCGCGGAGCTCTTCATCGGCAAGCTCAATCTGAACAAGAGCAGTGTTCGCCGTCAGCTTTTCTCCGAACGACATCGCGGCGATTCTGCCTCCGACGCGCAGAAAAGCCCCCGTTTGATTAAAGCTAAAATAGTTTTCGAAATATTTTTTCATCGCGCCGAGCTCAAACGGATTAATATTGTGCGTTTTGCCCTCAACAAGGCGGTAAGCCTCCTCCGCACATTCCCCGAGCTTTTCGCGGCTGTCAACCCATTCGAACGAATAATCGTAATTTTCGGCAAAATAATTGAGGTGATTCCTCTTTGCGTGAAGCTTTTTGCCCGAAAGCGTTTTCAAGCTTTCCGCCGAATACATATAATCGGCGCAGTCGCGGTCATAAATATAATTAAATCTTCCGCGGAATGCCTCTTCAAGCTTCTTTGCATTTTCCTCCGTCACAAGCTTGAAAATAAGGCTTTCGCCGCGTGATTTCGAATATTCGTCAAGCTCGTTTACCGCTGCGTTCAAATCTCCGCTCCCTATCGGGAACAGGTACGACGGAGCTTTCCCGTCAATCTCAAACCGCAGAAATAAAAATTCCCCGTTATCCGCGACTTTCAGGTGATAGTAATCATCCCAAATGAACACGGTTGCAAACGCTCCCTCCGAAGCGTCGGTAACATCGCGGTGCCTGTAACTGTCATAAAGCGGCTTGTCCTCCGCACGGATGCTTCTGAAATTCAGCATTTAATCCTTCCTTTTGCTCAATCGGCGCGCATAAAAACCGCGCACCCGTATTATTTATATCTTCTTCCCGTAAACAGAACCTTAAGCCCGAATTTCGGCAGGGCAAGCATCCGCACAAAGCGCGAGGGCTGCTTTATAAGGCGGTAAAGCCATTCTATGCCGTGCCTGCAATAAAAATCCGGGGCGCGCAGCACCGTTCCGGCAAAAACGTCTATGCAGCCGCCGGCGCCGATGGCGAGCTTGGCATTGAGTCTGTCGCGGTATTTGTTAATCCAGATTTCCTGCTTCGGAAATCCGATGCAAACCATCAGAAAATCGGGATTTGCTTTATTGATGTCCTCAATAACCGCTTCATCATCTTTAAAATACCCGTCATGCGTTCCGGCAATTACAAGCCCCCTGTATTTTTCGCGGAGCTTTTCGGCAGCCGTATCGGCAACTCCCGGCTTTGCGCCGAGAAGATAAACGCTCTTCCCCGATTTTGCCATTTCTCCGAAAAGGCAGCACACCAAATCAAATCCGGCAACACGCTCCGGAAGCGGCTTGCCGAGAATTTTAGCCCCATGCACAACTCCGATTCCGTCCGGAATTATCATGTCGGCGCTGTTGATAACGTCTTTAAACTCCTCATGCTCGGAAGCATAAAGAATTATTTCGGAATTGGGAGTATAAATAACGCTTAGCCCATCGCTTTCAAGCATGCCGCATGCGCGCTTTGTTGCCTGCGCCATTGTCACAATGTCAACCCCAACGCCCAGAATATTAACCTTATCCATCGTAAAACCCCTTTTATAGATTATCCGCACAAATTTCTGTACATATGTATATATTATACCACACAGAAAAAACACATTCAACATTTCGGCATAACTTTTTTGCTTTCATTCATATAATTATCTTGAAAGGACTGATGCATATGCCGAAAATATACCTGAGCCCGTCCACGCAGGAGAATAACATGTATGTCACGGGCGGCAGCGAGGAATATTACATGAACCTCATCGCCGACGATATGGTTCCGTACCTTCAGTCAAGCGGAATCCAGTACACGCGCAACACAAAGGACATGACGGCAGCTTCGTCAATCAGGCAGTCGAACAGCGGAAATTACGGGCTGCACCTTGCGATTCATTCCAATGCCGCACCCGAAGGACAGTACGGTTCGTATCGCGGAATCGATGTGTATTATTCGCCGAAAAGTCCGCTCGGCAAAAAGGCTGCCGAGATTTTTGTGCGGAATCTGAAAACAATCTATCCTCTGCCCGACAGGGTGCGCGCGCTCCCGACAACCTCCATCGGGGAGGTTACGCAAACGCGCGCGCCGGCAGTGTTTCTTGAAATCGGGTATCACGACAACAGAAGCGACGCCGACTGGATTACGGGAAATATTCCGAGAATTGCGGAAAACCTGGTTCTGTCACTCACGGAATTTTTCGGGATTCCGCTCATTCCCCCGACAGCGCCGCGGCGAGGAACTGTTCGCATATCGTCCGGCACGCTCAATCTGCGCAGCCGCCCGAATCTTTCCGCGCGAGTGCTTGCATCAATGCCGAACGGCGCTGCGCTGACCGTTCTCGGGCAGTGGCAGGACTGGAGCGTTGTCAATTACCGCGGAATTGTCGGCTATGCCGCCTCGCGCTATATAAATTTTTCTGAATAAGAATATCGACCGTTTGCCGAAAGAGCGGCAAACGGTCGATATTCTTATTCAATAATTATTGTCCTGCTTGCATCATCCCACTCAACATCCATGCCGAGCGCCTGTGCAATGAACCTCACGGGAACAATCGTTCTTCCCTCAACAATTTCGGGCGCGGCGGTCAGTTCCTTTTCCTCGCCGTTCACAATTGCCTTTGCGCTGTCAATCTTAAGCACAATTTCGTTATCTCCGCTTTTCACGGTCACGGTTCTGTCCTCGCCGTTCCATGTCACGGCTGCGTCGAAAGCTTCCGTCACCGCGCGAACGGGAACAAGCGTTGTTCCGTTCTTTATCTGCGGAAGAACGCTGTCGTATTTTTCATAATCAACGTCAACTCCGTCAACAAAGGTTCCGATTGTAATATCGCCGGCGTCCTTTTTGATTTCCGCAAGCTTTTCAAGAATTTTTTTGCGCGCTTCCTTGCCCGCCTGCTTAAACAGCGTTTTAAGCTCCTTTGCGTACTCCTTAATTTCCTGCTTTTTTGCTTCAAGCTCTTTTTTGCCCTGCGCTATGAGCGACTTCACAAGCTCATCAATTTCGGATGAGCTTGTGTCGGATTTATCGATTTTCTTATCCTGCTTGTCATCCTTTGCAGTCTTATCGGATTCCTTTTTTGTGTCGGCTGCCGATTCATTCGCTTTACCGGCTGCCGCGCCGCCGTCCGTTTTATCGGTTTCAGACTTGTTTTCCGTTTCCTTTTCGGAATCGGCATCCGTTTTTTCTTCGGCGCTGTCCGCCTTATTTTCAGCAGCGTCTGTTTTATCTTCTTCCTTGGCTTCCGTCTTATCATCCGCTTTAACTTCCGCTTTGTCCTCGGCTTTATCTTCAGACTTGTCCTCGGTCTTCGTCTCTGTTTTTTCCTCGGACTTTTCGCCGCTCTTATCCGCGGATACTGTCGTTTCCGTCTTTACGGCAGGCGCCTCCGAACCGCTTTCGCCGCCGTCCTCGGCATATACAAGCGAAAATTGGCACATAACTGCCAGCGCCGCAAGCATCGCAATAAACTTTTTCATGTAACACAACTCCTTCATCGGTTATTACAAACTGATTTTACACTATCGTTTCGGAAAAGTCAAGACCTGTATCTCCATGGTTATTTTTTCTTTTTTCGCAGACAAAACAGTACGGCTAATATGAAAAAGCCGACCGCGCAAAATTGCATCGGTCTGCTTTTTCATATTCTCAATTATAAAATTATGCAAATAAGTCCGCCGCTGCCCTCGTTTATAATCCTTTGCAGCGTTTCGCGCAATTTATCGCGCGCATCGTCGGGCATTTTGGAGAGCTTTGTCTGCAAACCCTCGTTCACAAGCTCGTGCAGTGATTTCCCGAAAATATTCGATTCCCATATCTTTACGGGATTTGTTTCAAACTCCTCGAGCAGATAGTGAATCAGCTCCTCCGATTGCTTCTCACTCCCGACAATGGGGTTTATTTCCGTTTCTATATCCGCGCGAATCATATGTATTGACGGGGCGCTTGCCTTAAGCCGAACCCCGTAGCGGCCGCTGCGGCAAATTATTTCGGGCTCCTTAAGCGAAAGCTCGTCTATACCGGGGGATACGATTCCGTAACCGGTCTGCCGCACCTGATTGAGCGCGTACGAAATTTTGTCGTACTCCTTTTTGGCTGCGGACAGCGAGCAAAGCGTTGACACAAGCTCCTCATCGTTATTGATTTCAAGCCCTGTCGTTTCGCCGAGAACGCTGTAAAACAGTCCGTCAACCGCGTCGGCTGAAATGAGCGCCGTGCCCATTCCGAGAGAAACGCTCCCGAGCCGTGCCGAGGCGATGTATTCGTTTTCTTCAAGCAGCGGCAGCAGCGTTTTGATATGACTGATTTTTGATATTCCCTGCGCCCCTCCGCGCACGGATTCATAAATCGATTTTTTCAGATAATGCTCCGGCGGCAGCGCGTCAATCCAGCCGGGGAGCTCGATTCCGATTTCCCGAACGGGGAACTCGAACAGCACCGTCTGCATTATGTCATTAATATCCTCAAGCGTCATGTCCGCACACGAAAGCAGGAACACGGGAACGCCGTAACGCTCCTCAAGCTCACCCTTAAGCCGCTTTGCTTCGGCGCTTTCGGGGATTGCGGAATTAAGCAGAATTATAAACGGCTTGTTAATTTCCTTAAGCTCGGAAACAACGCGCTCCTCCGCGCCTACATACTCATAGCGCGGAATATCGCATATGCTTCCGTCGGTTGTCACAACAAGCCCTATCGTGCTGTGCTCGCGGATAACCTTGCGTGTGCCGATTTCCGCCGCCTGGTCAAAGGGAATATCATCCTCAAACCACGGCGTTGTCACCATTCTTGGCTCGCCGTCCTCGGTGTGCCCCTGCGCGCCGTTCACGCAATAGCCCACGCAGTCAATCATGCGCACATTGAAACCGACATTATCCGCAACGCTGATATTCACCGCCTCGTTGGGAATAAACTTCGGTTCGGTTGTCATAATCGTTTTCCCGGCGGCGCTCTGCGGCAACTCATCAACAGCGCGCTGCCGGATATGCTCGTTTTCAATGTTAGGCAAAACAAGCATATCCATAAAACGCTTGATAAACGTTGACTTTCCCGTGCGCACCGGTCCCACAACGCCTATATAAATATCGCCCTGCGTGCGCTGTGCAATGTCGTTGTAAATGCTGTACTCCATACGAAAATCTCCATTCCGCCTCCCTGCACCGGCAAAATATTGTGAAAAATCTCCTATCCGCAGGGCATGATGATAAGAGAGCCTCTTTCTTTTTCGGTACATTCTATGACGGAATCATTTTCAATATTACTGTTTGTCTTTATTTGTCTGTTAAAACATTCCCGCGGCATTTTTGCTTTATTTCCCAATTTTTCATGCAAACCGCATTTTTCTGCTTTTAACTTCAAAACACTGCAATTTATTTGTATTGACATTTTTCCGGCATCTGTGGTATAATAATCAAAGCGATGTTTTTGGAAGAGAAAATTTTATTTCGGCAGAATGCTTATTTAAAATTTTTTTATATATCAGGACGCGGCGCTGCTTTACATACGCCCGTGTCCGGGAAACGGAATACAGCGGCATTAAGACCATGCGTCTGCTCGATTTGGGAAGCGCCGTGCGCGGCGGCTTTCGGGGCGGCGGAGCAGATATGCGGGTCTTTGTTTCATGTCCGCAGAATTTGAAAAGGAGATTATAATGGCAAGAAAATTAAAACTGAAGATTATTCCTCTCGGCGGTCTGAATGAAATCGGAAAGAATATGACCGTCTTTGAGTGCGGCGGCGAGATTATTGTTGTCGACAGCGGAATGGCATTTCCTGACGACACAATGCTCGGCGTTGACTGCGTTATCCCTGATATGACTTATCTGATAAACAATAAGGATAAGGTCAAGGGTATTATGATAACGCACGGGCATGAGGATCACATCGGCAGCATTGCATATCTTTTGCGCAATGTCAATGCGCCTGTTTTCGGAACGCGGCTTTCGCTCGGCTTGATTGAGCAAAAGCTTAAGGAGCACGGAATCCTCAGCGTTGCCAAGCTGAACAGGGTTACTGCCGGCGACAATGTGAAAATCAGCAAAAATTTCACGGTGGAGTTTATCCGCGTTAATCACAGTATCAGCGACGCAGTTGGAATGGCTATAAAAACACCTGTCGGAACAGTGGTTCACACGGGCGACTTCAAGATTGACTGCACCCCGATTGAGGGCAGCATGATTGACCTTGCAAAATTCGGTGAGCTCGGCAAAAAAGGCGTGCTTGCACTTATGAGCGACAGCACGAACGTTGAGCGCGCAGGGTATACGATGAGTGAAAGAACCGTCGGAGAAAAATTCGAAACAATATTCAAGGGAACGCGTTCAAGAATTTTTGTCGCAACATTTGCGTCAAACGTTGACCGCGTTCAGCAGATTATAAATGCGGCTGTCCGCAACAGGAGAAAGGTTGCCGTTTCGGGGCGCAGCATGATAAATATTATCGATGTTGCCTCAACGCTCGGCTATCTGAAAATTCCCGAGGGAACAATGATTCCGATTGAGGACGTGAAAAAATATCAGGATCATCAGCTTGTTATAATCACAACCGGCAGCCAGGGCGAGCCGATGAGCGCGCTCACGAGAATGGCGTTCTCCGATCATAAAAAAATTGAAATCGGCAAGGGCGACCTTGTTATAATTTCCGCTTCCCCGATTCCGGGAAACGAAAAAACAATTTCAAATGTTATTAACGAGCTCTATCGCAAGGGTGCGGATGTTATTCATTCCGCGCTCACGGAGGTGCACGTTTCGGGGCATGCCTGCCGCGAGGAGCTTAAAATAATAATGGGACTTGTAAAGCCGAAGTTTTTTATCCCCGTGCACGGCGAAAGCCGCCATCTGCGCCGCCACGCAATGCTCGGTGAGGAAATGGGAATTGGCAGAAAAAATATTTTCAAGCTTGAAAACGGTTCCGTGCTTGAGCTGACGAGCGACACCGCTAAGGTTACGGGAACGGTTCAGGCAGGCGAGGTTCTTGTTGACGGCTACGGCGTCGGCGATGTCG
>CAJJUC010000061.1 GCA_905195005.1 uncultured Eubacteriales bacterium
GTTTGCAACATAAACATACTTTGTGCCGTTCTCTTCTTCAAGCAGAGCCTCACTCGGAACTGTGAGCGCGTTAACCGATGCTTCAATCGTCAGCGTTATATCGGCAAACATTCCGTCCTTAAGCTCGCCGTCCTTGTTTGCGATTGCAACGGACACCTTGTACATTCCCGTCTGCGCATCCTTAACGGGGCTGACGGTTGTTACAGTGCCTTCAATGTCATCTTTACCAATCGTTTTAACCGCAACGCTCGCCTTTGTTCCGACTGTAACATAGGGAATGATTGCTTCGGTCACGTTAATTTCCGCGTCAATCGTTGATGTTGCCTTAATTGCATAAACCTCAACGCCCTGCGCAACCATCTGCCCCTTGTTCGCGCTTCTTGAAGCGATGTAACCCGAAATCGGAGCACGAACAACAGTGTTGTTAAGATTGTTTTTCGCGCTGTCGATTCCGACCTGTGCCGCGGAAACCGCAGCCTGTGCGCTTTCAATCTGCGCCTGCGCGCTGTTCATCGCCGCTTTCGCACTGTCAACGCCCGACTGTGCATTAACCTTGCTTTCCTCAAGCACAACGCCGACGGTGAGGTCATAATTTTTCTGCGCCGTGTTAAGGCTGAGCTTTGCATTTTCATATGCCGTCACGGCAGCGTCGTAAACGCTTTTGCTGATTGCGCCGCTGTCATAAAGCGCTTTCTGCCTGTTATAGTTTGCTTCCGCGTCGTTAAACGCAATCTTTGCGGAGCTGAGCGCCGCCTCAAGCTGCGTTTTTGACTGCTGAGCGCTGCCGTTTATTGTTGATTTGTATGATGCAACCGCGCTGTTATACGCCGCTTCAGCCTGACCGTACGCCGCTCTTGCGCTTTTAAGCGTTGCCTGCGCCTGGTTATACGATGCCTGCGCCTGATTGTACTGCGTTCTGTAGTCGGTTTCATCAATTTTCAAAAGAATGTCGCCGGCATTTACATAGTCGCCGAGCTCCTTATAAACAGCCGTTGCCTGCCCGGAGGCCTTTGCCGAAACGCTTGTCGATTCGGAAGCTTTTATCTCTCCGGTATATGTAACGGTGTTTTCAACCGTTTTCTTCTCCGCAGCTGCCACGGTTACGTTTGTTGCAGCTTCCGTTTTCTCCTGCTTGGGCATTTCCTTTTTTCCGCAGCCGCCGAACGCAAGAGCAATCGAAGCTGCCGTGAGTACGCTGAGTATTTTTTTCATTGCTTACTTTCCTTTCCTTACTGCTGTAACCCTATGCTTGTTTCATAACCGTACTTTTCAACCGCAAGCTTATACGTAAGCTTTGCTTTTTCAACGCTCTGCAAGCTTGTGCTCACAGCATTCATCTTTGAAGTAAGTTCGGAATTTGTTATAAGCCCCAAATCATATTTAAGCTTTGCAACCTGATATTCCCGCTCCGCAAGCGCCGCTTCGGAGGAAGCAAGCTCAAGCTGCTGCTTTGCGTCAACCACACTGTTATAATAGGATTTTATTGCAAGCTTCACATTTTTTGCCGCATTTGTATATGTGTATTCCGCCTGAACCACCTTTGCGGAGGAAGCCGAGTAAATGCTTGACGTGTGACCTAATATATCGGTATAATCGCGGTAATTCTTTGTCTGCTCGTAAGCGCCCTTAAGGCAGTACATGTCATAGCGCGAATCAAGCGCTTTTTGCATGTCCTCGTCAAGCTTTCCGCCAAACTCCGTATAATCGATTCCGTCCGTAAGTGTGAGTGTGCAGTCTTCCTCATCGAGCTGCAAACTGAGTTTTAAACTTTCGATTGCAAGATTCAACCCGCGGCTCACACTGTCACAGCTTGCCTTTGCGCGATCCTCCGCAAGCTTTGCGTTTGTAACGTCCAGCTCTGCCGCAAGCCCGAGGTCGAATTGCTGACGAACCGTGTCCGCGTTCTTTTTTGCAAGGGAATATGCGTCCTCGGTGCATTTTAAAAGCGCCTCTGACAGCTTGACATTGTAATACTGCTCTGTCACCCTATATGCAAGCGATTTTTCCGCCTGCTCCTTTTCCATGTTCTTGCTGTCAAGATTGAACTGTGCCTGCTCAACATAAAACCCCTTCTGCAGCGCAACCATGTCAAGCTGCGCCGGAATCATCACCGTCTTGCCCGCGGCGTCGCGCTTGTTTTTCTGCGCCTGCTTTAACTGAACCTTTGCGTCCTCAATCGCCGTGTCATAATTATTAAACTGCGGATTATCCTTAAGCGCAAGCTCAATTGCCGCTTCAAGGCTGAGAGAATAGTCCTTCGGCGCTTCGGGTTCTTTGATCTCCTCCGCCTGCTCCTCTGCCGGAGCGGAAGCTGCGCCCTCCGTTTTTTCCTCCGTTTTTGTTTCGGCAGGCGCCTCAACATAAACATTTTTAACCTCGCTGCGTTTTGCCTGTGCACCCACAACGAACGACATTGAAAGCGCGGCGCAAAGCAGCGGCGATAAAATTTTCTTAATCATAGCCTTTCTCCCCTCAAAAAATTATGATAACTCAAAAGCACCTGTATACAATCTGTAGTAAATGCCTTTCTTTGCAATCAGCTCATCGTGACTGCCGCGCTCGATAATGCTTCCGTGGTCAAGCACGATAATGACATCGGAGTTTTTAACCGTTGAAAGCCTGTGCGCGATTACGAAAACCGTTCTGCCTTTCATCAGCGAATCCATTCCTCGCTGAACAATTGCCTCGGTGCGCGTGTCGATTGATGATGTTGCCTCGTCAAGAATCATAACCGGCGGATCGGCAACGGCTGCTCTCGCAATCGAAATCAGCTGCCGCTGACCCTGCGAAAGATTCGAGCCCCCCTCGGCTATAACCGTATCGTATTTCTGCGGCAGCATTTCGATAAAGCTGTGCGCATTTGCAAGCTTCGCCGCCGCTATGCACTGTTCATCGGTTGCTTCGGGATTTCCGAATTTCAGATTTTCCATAATCGTTCCCGTGAACAGATTGACATCCTGAAGCACAATTCCAAGGCTTCTTCTCAAATCGGCTTTCTTTATTTTATTGATATTGATTCCGTCATACCTTATCTTGCCGTCGTCAATATCATAAAACCTGTTAATTAAATTCGTTATTGTGGTTTTGCCTGCGCCCGTTGCGCCGACAAAGGCAACCTTCTGTCCCGGCCGCGCATAAACGCAAACATCGTTAAGCACCTGCTTGCCCTCGGTGTAGCTGAAATCAACATGATCAAGCACAATGTCGCCCTCAAGTTTTGTGTAGGTTATGCTTCCGTCACTGTGCGGATGCTTCCATGCCCATATGCCCGTATGGTTCGGCGATTCGTTTATAACACCGTTTTCATATGTTGCATTGACCAGCGTAACATAACCGTTATCCTGCTCGCCCGGCTCGTCAAGCATGTCAAATATTCTTTCCGCCCCGGCAAGCGCCGATATAATCGCGTTAAGCTGCTGAGAAATCTGCGAAATAGGCATAAGGAAATTTCTTGAAAGCTGCAAGAACGATGCAATCATTCCGAGCGTCATCACATTAATGCCCGTCAGCGACAGGTTCGGCAGCTCAGCAATCGCAAGACCGCCGCCGACAATCGCAATCAGAACATAGAGAAGGTATCCGAAATTGTTCATCAGCGGCATGAGAATATTCGCAAAGCTGTTCGCTGCCGTCTGATTCTCGCACAAGGTATCGTTTCTTTCGTCAAACCCCTCCGTGCACTTTTCCTCATGGCAGAAAACCTTAACAACCTTCTGCCCGTTTATCATTTCCTCGATATATCCGTTCACATCGGCAAGCGCGCGCTGCTGCTTCACAAAGTAAGAGCCGCCGCGCCCCGTGATGACCTTAAGCGCCTGAAACACGCCGATAAGGAACAACACCGCAAACAAAGTCAGCCAAACGCTCACCGTCAGCATTGCGCAGAAAACGCATGTCACAGTAATAATCGATGAAAACGCCTGCGGAATACTCTGCGAAATCATCTGCCGCAGCGTATCGGTATCGTTTGTGTAGTAGCTCATTACATCGCCGTGCGTGTGCGTGTCAAAATATTTTATCCCCAGCGTTTGCATGTGCGAGAACATTTCATCGCGGATATTTTTCAGCACTCCCTGAGAGATATTCGCCATCATTCTGTTATAAAACAATGCTGCCAGCGCTCCGACCGCGTAAATGCACGCCATAAGCATTATAACGCGCAGCAGCCCCGAATAATCCGGTACTTTCTGCGACAAAAGCGGCATAATATAGCCGTCTATCAGCGTTTTGAGGAACAATGACGCAACAACGCCCGTCACCGAGCTTATCACAATGCACACAAGCACAAACAAGAAGTGCAGCTTATAGCTTTTAAGATAGGAAAGCAGACGCTTAGCCGTCTTGGGATTGAACTTCATTCTCTCCTTTTTATTCGTAAACATCGCGGCGTTATTCCTGTTCATTCTGCTCATCCTCGCTGCCTCCCTTCACCTGCGACATATAAATTTCCCTGTAAACATCACTTGTTTTCATCAGCTCGTCATGGCTGCCGAACGCCAATATCTTTCCGTCATCAAGGATAAGCACGCGGTCAGCGTCCTGAACGGAGGATATTCTCTGCGCAATGATAAGCTTTGTCGTGTCGGGAATTTCCGTTCTGAAAGCGCTTCTTATTTTCGCGTCCGTCTTTGTATCAACGGCGCTTGTTGAATCGTCCAGAATAAGTATTTTCGGCTTCTTCAGCAGTGCACGCGCAATACAAAGACGCTGGCGCTGTCCGCCGGAAACGTTCGTACCGCCCTGCTCGATATATGTATCATAGCCGTCGGGCAGCTTTTCGATAAATTCATCGGCGCACGCAAGCGCGCAAACGCGGCGGATGTCCTCATCCGTTGCATTCTCATCACCCCAGCGCAGATTTTCCTTTATCGTGCCCGAGAAAAGCACGTTTTTCTGCAAAACAACGGAAACTGCGTCACGCAGTGTTTCAATATCGATGCTGCGCACATCGTCGCCGCCGACAAGCACTGCGCCCTCCGTCACATCGTAAAGGCGCGGAATCAGCTGCACAAGCGTTGATTTTGCCGAACCGGTTGCGCCGATTATTCCGATTGTTTCACCGGATTTGATTTTCATGTTAATATTGTCAAGGCACGGTTTTCCCGCCGTTTTGTTATACCGAAACGTCACATTCTTAAATTCTATGCTGCCGTCCTTCACCTCATGCAGGGGATTGTCGCAGTTTTCAAGCACGCTTTCCTCCCCCAGCACCTCGGCAATTCTTTCGGCGCTGGCGCGTGCCATGATTATCATAACGAACACCATTGAAACCATCATCAGGCTCATGAGAATCTGCGATGAATATGTCATCAGGCTCATCAGTCCGCCGGTTGAAAGTCCGCGCGCAAGCTCATTTCCCGATGCAACGATTATTTTTGCACCGAGCCACGAAATCAGCAGCATGCATGTGTACACGCTTATCTGCATGAGCGGCATGTTGAATGCAAGAATTTTTTCGGCTGTTGAAAAGTCATCGTAAATCTGTTCGGAAATTTTTCCGAATTTCCGCTTTTCGTCCTCCTCGCGCACAAAAGATTTCACAACGCGGATTCCGAGCAGGTTTTCCTGCACAACGCTGTTGAGCTTGTCGTACGTTTTAAACACGCGCACAAACCGCGGATGCGCATGCTTGATAACGATTCCCAGTCCCACTGCAAGAAAAGGGATAACACAAATAAAAATCATTGAAAGCTCATGATTTATCCGAAATGCCGCCGCAAACGAAAAAATCAGCATGAACGGCGCTCTGATGGCAGTTCTTACAATCATCTGATATGCGTTCTGCACGTTTGTGACATCGGTTGTAAGCCTTGTTACAAGGCTCGCCGTTGAGAACTTGTCAATATTTTCAAATGCAAACTCCTGAACGTTATGAAACATGCTGCGCCGCAGATTCCTTGCAAATCCGCACGATGCAACCGCCGCATACCGCCCGGCAAGCATTCCGAAAAGCATGCTCAGGATTGCAAAAATCACAAGCATTACCCCGTATTTGAGAATAACGTTCATGCTGCCGGCATAAACGCCTTTATCCAGCAAATCCGCCATGAGATACGGAATCACTATTTCCATTATTACTTCAAGGAACACCGTGAACGCCGCCAGAAACGACGGCTTTTTGTATTCCCCGATACAAGCAGTCAGTTTTTTAATCATATGCTCCTCCCCCGCTGTCATTCCTTTTGAATATTTTCACGCATTTTCGCGATTACCTTATAGAATGTGTCCAAATCCTTCTGTGGAATCCCGTCAAGCGTTTTTTCTTCAATTTCCCCGTGGATGCTCTCAATGTTTTTTATCATGCTCTTTGCGCTGTCCGTCAGCACAATTTTTTTCAGCCGTGCGTCTCCGCTGACCTTTTCGCGCATTATAATCCCCTTTTCCTCCATGTTTTTCAGCACCTTGGAAACGGAGCTTCTCCGCACGTCAAATTTCTTTTCTATATCGCGCTGGCAAACGTCCCTGTCTCGATTTTCTGCCAGGAACGTAATAATTTTGGCATTTGTCGGAGATATGTAACGTTTTTCGCATTGCTTGCTTCTTTTCTCAAATTCGCGGTGCATGACATATACAAGGCTCATGATTTCGCGTCCGAAAGTTAATCTTCCGCTCATTTTTTCACACTTCCTTTTTGCGATAACTTGTTTGACGTCTAACATTATACAGCCTTATTTTTGAAAGTCAATAAACAAAATGTGAATATTCTATTAATTTGCCGGTTCTTTAGGCGTAAAGGCAAAAGCAAGACACGGCAATGCGACCGCACAAAACGCCGCATTACCGTGCCTTTAAAAATACTTTACTTTCTTGAAATTCCGATAATTTCATACTCGATTCTGCCCATCGGAGCCTCGACCGTCACAACCTCGCCAAGCTTGTGACCGAGAAGTGCATTCCCCACAGGCGATTCATCGGAAATTTTGCCCTCCATCGGGTCTGCCTCGGTTGATCCGACAATCGAATATTCCTCCTCCGAGCCGTCCGCACAGTCCTTCACCTTAACCTTTGCGCCGACGGAAACAACATCGGTTGCGATATTATCCTCATCAATAACCTTTGCATTATTGAGTATATTCTCAATCTCAACAATTCTTGCCTCAATTTCAGCCTGTTCGTTTTTAGCTTCATCATACTCGCTGTTCTCCGAAAGGTCACCAAATGAAAGCGCTCGCTTGATTGCCGCCGTGTTTTCCTTTCTTCTGACCGTTTTGAGATTTTCAAGCTCGTCCTGAAGCTTCTGCAAGCCTTCGCTTGTAAGTAAAACCTGTTTTGCTGCCATAATTGAAAAACCTCTTTTCATTTTTTCCTATTCATGTTATTTTAACATTAAAAAAGCGATGTGTCAAGCAAAAAAACTCCGTTTTCACCGTTATTTATTTCAATGCTTGCATCATTTTCCGGAACAATGCGCAGAAATGAATACAGCGATGCTGTCGGCGCTCCGCCCCAAAGCTCAATGAACGAATCCGCCTGTCCGTCATAAATGCGGAAATCTCCTATATTATACACATTTGCACCGCTTTCGCTCAAAAGGCTGAGCACGGGATAGCTTGTGAAATTCGCGGCTGCGTCGTTTTCGCCCTTAATAATCATCACATCGTCCTTTTCATTGTAGCAAAACGACGGAATGTGCCTGACGACCGTTCCGTACTTGAAATACAGTTCATCATACAGCACGCTTTTTGCCGGAGACGTTGAAACCACCGTGAACAGCCGCGCACAGCCGCGGATTTTTTCAATTATTCTCGCCGCCGCGGAGCTCTGCGCCGACACATATATTTCGGAAAGCGGAAATTTCAGCCCGCTTTTCGCGGCAACTGCGCGGACAGCCTTTTCGATTATCGCAAGCGAGGTCGGCAGCGTCACCGCCGCATATTTTTTAACATATTTCGAGGTGAGCTTTCCTTTCGCCATTTCGCTGTCGGGCATGATTTTTCTTCCTCCGGCATATTTCACAACCTTTTTGAGTGAGCGTACATTGTCGCGCACATAAAAAACATCGGCAGCTTCGGTGCGCTCGAACTGCGGATTAACCGAAAAAAGTCCGCGTTTTTTCAGCGGCTTTATTATAACGGCATCATACATATGCTTATCCCCCCTGTGACAATATATTCGCCGCAGGGGGGATATATTATTTTATTTTCGTTCCGTGCGCAGTTTTCCCTCGATGTATTTGATTTTGCCCTTTTTTACCTCGATAACGGTTTTTTCAAGAACCTTTTCCGAACCGTACTCATATTTCAGGTATGTCACCGTTCCGTCACCGCCGCCCGAGGACTGCCACTTTTTTTCATAAACGCAGCGCACTCCGTTTTCGATTTTTTCCTCCGTACCTATCCAGTACGGATAATCGTAATAAAGGTCAAGCAGCGTATTTGAAGCTTCCGTGTCCATGTCGGAAAGCTTTATGTCGGCATTTTCAAGAATTTCTGCCTTTCTTCCTATTTTATCGAGGTATTTTTGAGCATAAGCCTTTTCCTGCGCAAAGCACTCCCCGTAAAAGCTGTCCGATCCGGAAAGCGCCTGCTTCCACATGTCTTTCGGAAACATTTCTTTAATTGAGCTTGCGTAATAGCTGCCGTCCATCGGCACTTTATATTCAAGAAGCTTGTTATTGCTGTCAAAAGTTATCCTCACCGGTATAACGCCCGAGCCCGAAACCTTGACGAAGGCTCCGTTCTGAAAACCGTACTCACCGTAGCTTGTCATCACATAAACAATTTTTTTGTCCGGCTTTCCGTCCGACTCCGTGTTCTCCGTGCCGAGAATCACATGCCCCTCCGCAACACATTCGCCCTCCGAGTATGAGCCGTTTTCACTTGATATTATAGCGTCCGCAACGAGCTCATCGATGCTCATCAGCGCTCTGCTGCCGTAAACCTCCTGATAAAAGCTTTTGAAAGAATCATAATCCTTTGCCGCGTTTTCAAACGAAGCGCCGAACTTCTCCGCCATTTCGCTGCGCGTGTAATTGTATTCCCCATCCGTGAATTTATAAGTAACATAGCCTGCGTTATCAACAAGTGCCAGTATAACTGCGGACTGGCGCATAAGCTCGCTCTCGTCCTTTGATTTCCCTTCAAAGCGCCTGATAATTCCGTACGGTTCGGAGGCGGTTTGCAGCTCCATCCCCGTTGCTTTTCCGCATTTTCCCGAGGAATCAAGCCCGTCTATAATCGCGCCCACACCGCTCGCATTGCCGACATATTTCTGTCTGTTATCGAAAAGCCTTTTCAGCTCCTTTTCCGAGCTGTCCGATGTATATATTGCCGTCGGTCCGTCAGCTCCCCCGATAACCGAGATGTTTTCTCCGCTGCACGCGGCAAGTGCGCCGCACGCAAGCACAGCCGCCGCAATCACGGAAAACGCTGCAAATCCGCGTTTTTTTGCGGTTGGCGTCAGTATGTTTTCGAATCTCTTCTTTGCCTTTTTTCCGCTTTCTGAAAATGATGTTGAAAGCATCGGCGGTTTTAAATAATCAGCCATTCCTGTTCCCTCTTTTCATATATTTAAGTATTGTCATTGAATAAAATTTTTTATAATCATCGGTCGTCTGCTTAACAACCGCGTCATCACAGGAATATTCCATGTCGCGCTGCGCCTTGTTTACCATTATATAAACCAGCGGATTAAAAAAATGCACGGAATTTGCAATCAGAAGCAGCAGCCGAAACCACATGTCGCCGCGGCGGCAGTGCATAAGCTCATGCTTCAGTATCACGCCGAGTTCCTCCTCCGAGTATTGTCCGACGGGCAAAAGAATGATCGGTTTTATAAATCCCGTCATCATCGGCACCTTGATTTTAGGACAGGTATAAACGCCGATTCCGCGTTCCGTTTTAACATAGCTGCGGCATTTTCCGGTTTTGCGCCTGAAAATCGCATATGCTGTCAGATGGTATATAAGAAAGCAGCTGCTGCCGATCGCCCACAATGCGGCGATAAGTCCGCGAAGCGTTATCAGCGGAGCATATACAATCGGAGATTCCGCACCGGCTGCAAGCTCCCCTGCTCTTTCTCGGTTCATGATACGGATTGAATAATTACTGCCGTCATCCGGCGAGGGTGCAACCGTCACAACAGTATTTTCCCCTGTGTCCGGCAGTTTTATCGGCGCAGTGTTCAGCGGTATGCGCAGCGGAACAATCAGCCGCAGCGCAATTGTCAGCCAGACAATGCAGCGCCACCTTGCACTGTACCGCCTGTCAAATATCGGCGAAAGCAGCAGAAGCGCCGCTATCACAAACGACATTGTAAGTGAAATCATTAGAATGTTCTGAACCATCACTTTACCCCGCTGATAAATTCCTCAAGCTCGTTTATATCACTTTTTGTCAGCTCGCCCCCGTCGTACAGTGATGCAATCAAGCTTTTCACGGAATTATGGTGCAGCTTTTTTAAAAACGACTTGCTCTCTCGGCGGAGATAAATCTCCTTTTTCACCGTCGGAGTGTACATGTTAAGCCGCCCGTCCTTCCTGCATTTCAGAAAGCCGCGCTCGCAAAGCCTGTCAAGAAGCTTCAGCACCGTCGGGCGCGCCCAGCCGCGGTCAAGCCGCGCCGTTATGTAATCCGTGTTGACCTCTCCGCCTGCGTCCCATATTATCATCATAATTTCAAGCTCGCTGTCCGGAATCCTTGCCGCATCGTTCATTTTGATAACCTCTTTTGCATTGTTGTTAGACGTTTGTCTAACTTAATTTTATTTTACACTTGTCTAACAGCCTTGTCAAGTCATTTTATAAAAATTTAATATATAAAACTCCGTAACTCAAGAAAAGGTAAATATATTGACATAGGCAAAAATATTACTTATTTACCTGAATTAATTTATGATAATGATGAAACAAGCCAAGTTAAAGCTACTATATATAAATCCGGGGAAAAAATTGGCGCGTTCAGGATTGGAACAGCAGAAAAAAACAGAAGTGTGGCAGGACTGAGCATTTACGGCATATCAAATGATAATTGGTTTGGCATACTTCACGAATTTGTAAATTACAGCGGAAATCCTGATGATGAGGAATATACACAGACATCAGTAAAATTTAATACGAAGGATGGGAAAATTCAAACATCTGAGAGTCGTTTTAATTATGATGAAATTATTAAATTATCAAAAGATGATACCTATTGCATGAGTTTTACAGATAAAACGTTGACAATTAAACCAATCAGTGAATATTTTGGGGACTGGGGTAATAATGACATATATTTTTTGACAAACGGCTGACCGTGAAATCTATGGCAAACTTAAACGACCAAATTGGAAAAATCAATAAACAAATTAAGCGGTTGCAGAACAAAAGGAAAACATTGCCCCAAGGAGAGTGAAGAAAAGCGGGATTGCACATACGGAAGTTCTGTTACCCTCACACCCACCGCCCAACTTTCAAAATCGCTCTGCCTTGTGGAACTCTGTCGAGAAAATCGAGAAGTCCAAAAAGTCACAGCTTGCAAGAGAAATTGAGATTGCCATAAGGCATAACTTCCTTACCGGGCTGTGGCTAATGTGCCGCGCTCCGATTTTATAAAAAAACGGAGCAAGCAATATATTGCTCACTCCGATATGGCTTAAGAATGAAATTTACTTCTAATAACGGGGAAAGCATTCTTCTCCGCCACAAGCGTTCCGTGCTCCTCAATCATGACGGCTGTTCCCGGCGAAACCGTGCTTCCAAATTCCGAAGCGGAGCTCACGGCACTGCCATCGGTCACCATGTAGTATTTATCCTTATATGAATAAAGCGTTCCGCCGAAATAACTGCTGAGTGCATGGCACAGTGAAATAACATTTTCGAAAGAATCAAGCTCCGTCATAATACGCTTTTTGCGACTCTGCGCCGTTCTTCTCGAAAACAGCTCCGAGCCCTTCACAGATGATATTTTGTCAAACAACGCTTTTTCTTCATCGCTGTCCACCTTGGTTACAAACAGCGTTATGTCATTATCGCGGCTGTTCATCGCCGACTCTATGACAAGACGCGAATTTTTGCACGAAAAGCCCGTTTCCGCCTCTGCCTGTTTCAAAAGCGAAATAAACATCTCGCGCGTTTCGGGCAGATTTTTGGCGACTGCATCGGCGCTCACGCCCCATTTCGCCAAATCCTCGCTTGCAATTATCACTTTTATTTTATTCGGCTTTAATTTTTCAAACCTCACAGCAACCACCTCTTTACCCCAATTATACTATATTCACATGCATTTTGAAAGGAACAATAATTTCCTTATTTCCGCAAAAAATATCATGCGTCGCCTATCATCATTTCGCGGTATCTGCCGGGAGTTATATGATAAATTTTCTTGAACACGCGCATATATGCCTGCACCGTTCCGAAGCCTGCCTTCTCCGCAATTTCGTTTATCG
>CAJJUC010000062.1 GCA_905195005.1 uncultured Eubacteriales bacterium
GCATTTTTGCGCCGTAATGCCGGAAAAGACTTCAAAAAAACGAGTTCGGATACTGACACATCTGCTTAATCTATCCCGACGAGAACCTCTTTGATTTTCCGCGGATTTGCACCTGTTTCAACAATTGCCGTCATGGTAAGCCCTCTGTCATCGTTTTTTATCGCCGTCACCTTGCCGACGAGTATTCCGCGCGGAAAAACTCCGCCCGTGCCCGAGGTTTCAACGGAATCGCCGACAACGATTTTTGCGTCCTTGTCAATATAATTCATGCTGCAAAGTCCGTTTTGACCCGATGCCCCGTCAACAATCGCCATATCTCCGCTCCGCGGACATATTACCGACACGCTGCTTTCCGCGTCAAGCAGTGTTCTGACCTTTGAAAAATTCTTTGCGACCTCGCACACCGCGCCGACAAGCCCCTCCGGAACAATCACTGACGTGTCCTTCTTTATCCCGTCGCGGCTGCCCTTGTCTATTGTCAGCGTATAGTAAACGCCGTCACTGTCGCGCCCGATTACATTTGCCGCAGTATAATTTCCCTCGGCATCGTTCTTTTTCAGCTCAAGCAAGCTCCGCAGCTGCTCATTTTCCTTTTTATAGCTTTCAAGCATACGAACCTCATCGGAAAGCTCCGCATTTTTCTTTTTCAAAAGCTTCAGGCTGCGTGCATTCTTCGATGAGTTTTTTATATCGGCTATTCCACCCGAAATTCCGTTCACGATAAACGCTGCCGCTTTCTGCACAGGGGCAAACACCGAGCCTACCGCAGAGGCGGCGGACGTTTCTGTTTTGAACGAAACAGCCATTATTGCAAGAATGGCAGCCGTTACCGCTATCATTATTATAAAAAAGCTTTTTCCGGTCTTTTTCATACAAACATTCCTTTAACCGATAATATCAATCGAAAACTCCGATTTAAGCGCCGAGGCAAGGCTGCACAGCGGAAGCCCCACGACGTTAAAAAAATCGCCCTCGATTTTTTCGATGAACAACGCGCCGCGCTTCTGTATCCCGTACGCCCCTGCCTTATCCATCGGTTCGCGTGTTTTGACATACGCTTTGATTTCGCTGTCTGTAAGTACACGGAAGGTAACATGCGTTACCTCCGCCCGTGAAACTGCCGTTCCGTCCTTGCAGTTATATACGCAAAAGCCCGTGAAAACCTCATGCGTTTTTCCGCTGAGTTCGCGGAGCATTTCCTCCGCCTCAGCCATATTCTGCGGCTTTCCGAATACCTTTCCGCCGAGGCACACGCATGTGTCAGCGCCGATAACCACCGTATTTCCGCGCAGTGAACGCGCAACATCGCACGCTTTCAGCATTGCAAGCTCCTTAACCATCTGCTCGGGCGGCAGCTTTTTGTAAGGCGATTCGTCAACGCTTGACGGGATTATCTGCACATTGATTCCTATATTTCCGAGTAATTCCTTTCTGCGCGGCGATTTCGACGCGAGAACAAAAACTGTATCAGCCATTGCGATTTGCAAACCTTTCGTTATATGATTTCATGCATTTTTCAATAATTGCCTCGGCTTCCTTTCTGCCGAGAATTTCCTTAACTGCGGTTTCCTTGTTTTCAAGAAATTTATAAACCTGAAAGAAATGGGATATTTCCTTGAAAATATGCTCCGGCAGCTCCGATATGTCATTATATATCGAATATGTCGGGTCGTTAAACGGCAGCGCTATTATTTTTTCGTCTGTTTCCCCGTTATCAATCATTTTGATAACGCCTATCGGAAAGCAGCGGACAAGCACCATGGAATCGATTCTTTCCTGACAAAGCACAAGCACGTCAAGCGGATCGCCGTCCTCGGCATATGTCCGCGGAATAAAGCCGTAATTTGCCGGGTAATGCGTTGATGTGTACAGAACGCGGTCAAGAATTATCAGCCCCGTTTCCTTGTCAAGCTCGTATTTGTTTTTATCACCCTGCGGAATTTCTATCACCGCGAGGAAATTATCCTTGCGGATTCTCTCCGGGGCAACGTCATGCCAAACATTGAACATATTCTTTCCTCCTATCCTCTCAAATACTTCGGATAATGATTTTTCAGCTGTCCGCCGCTGCTTTTAAACCAGCCGACAGGATATCTGCCGCCGTAAAGGGCTGCGCCGAAGCCGTTTTCGCAAGCCCTGAAAACCGATTCTCCGCGCCTGTAAGCGCAAAGCTCGTCCTCCGTCAGCGAAGCGGTTCTTTTAAAATCCCCCGCCTTAAGGCACATGCAAAGATGATGCGCCGGAACAAGTCTGCCCTTGCGTATTTCACCGAGAAAAATTCCCGGGCGCAGGCACTTTATTCCGCGCAGATCCGGCACATTTTGCGGCGCAAGGTAAAGATTTTCTCCGAACGAAACAAACCGCCCGTCAAGGCGCACGTTTAAATTCTCACATTCAAAGGCTCTGTAAATTTTCTCCGTTTCTTTATCGGCAGACTGCGGACAGCCGATATTTATTTTTCCCGTTTCTTCTTCTTTTACAAATTCAGCTGCAAAATGACCCTCGCCTTTTTCACGGTGCGGCATAATCCTGACCGTTTTTTTCAGCTTCATGCAGGGAAATTCCTTTGAAAATTCCGCGCAGACCTCCTCATTTTCCTCGCGCGAGAAGGTGCAGGTTGAATAAACAAGCGTTCCGCCGCCGCGGAGCATTTCAAAAGCCGAACGAAGAATGTTTTTCTGCCGCTGCGCGCAGGCATATGTATGCTCAAGACTCCAGTGAGCCGCTGCCTCCGCATCTTTTCGGAACATTCCCTCTCCGCTGCACGGCGCGTCAACGATTATTCTGTCAAAAAATCCTCTAAAATGCTTTGCCAGCGCGTCGGGGCGCATGTTTGTCACAATTGCGTTTGTTATCCCCATCCGCTCAACATTTTCGCACAGAATTTTTGCGCGCGACGCCGTTATTTCATTCGAAACAAGCATGCCGCTTCCATCGAGCGCACAGGCAATCTGTGTGCTTTTCCCGCCCGGAGCGGCACAAAGGTCAAGCACAATATCACCGCGGCGCACGCCGAGCAGCTCAGCCGCTGCCTGGGCGGACGGCTCCTGCGAATAAAACAGACCTGCCGCGCTTGCGGCGTGTCCGCCCTTTTTTCCGTTGTAATAAAAACCGCTTTCGCACCACGGGACCGGCTCTCCGCAGAAGCCCGTAAGCTCCGAAAGCTCATGCGGTGCAATTTTAAGCGTGTTCGCACGCAAGCCTTGAAGCGGCTGTTTATCATATTCAGCAATAAAAGCGTCATATTCGCTTCCGAGTTCCGTTTTCATTCTTGCCATGAAATCCGCAGGCAAATTCATTCTTTCACTTCCAATAATATAGTATATCACATCGGCGGCGCGGAATAAAGCGTTTTTTGACGCCGCCGCAATATTTCTTTCATATTACATTTCTTCAAGCTTTCCGCAAAGCTCCTCCCATTGCTCCATCAGCGTTTCAAGTTCCTTTTCGCATTTGTTCAAAGCCTCGCTCAGCTCGGTTATTTTTTCAAAATCGCTTCCTGCGGAGTTTATCTCGCTGTGCAGCCGTTCCGTTTCCTCTTCCTTTTCGCTTATGGCTTCCTCCGTGCGCTTAATTTTTCCGGAAAGTCTGTTTTTTGCGCTCTGAAGCTCCTTGCGCTTATGATAATCGCTTTGCTCCTTTTCTGCCTTTTCCTTTTTTACGGCAGGGGAGCTGCTTTGGTTATTTTTCCTGTACTCCATATAGCGGTCATAATTCATGTTATAGCATTTAACCGTTCCGTCCTCAAAAACCAGCAGCTTGTCCGCCATTTTATTTATCAGGTAACGGTCATGACTTATAACAAACACGGTTGCGTCAAAATCGGAAATCGCTTTTTCAAGAGCTTCCTTCGAGCGTATGTCAAGATGGTTTGTCGGCTCGTCAAGCAGCAGGAAATTCGCCCCCGTGAGCATTATTTCAAGCAGCGAAAGCCGCGCTTTTTCCCCTCCCGAAAGAGCGCTTGTCTGCTTAAAAACATCGTCTCCGCGGAAAAGGAAAGCCGCCAGTGCGTTTCTTATCTGTGTTCTGTCCATTTTCGGGTAAACATCCCAAAGCTCGCTTTCAACGTCCTTTGTTCCCGTAATGTCGCTTCTTTCCTGGTCATAGTACGCACATTCGACTTTTGTTCCGAAATGAACCGAGCCGCAGTCGGGCTTTATAACTCCCTTTATAATTTTATAGAGGGTGGATTTTCCGCACCCGTTTGCGCCGAGCAGAAAAACGCGTTCGCCGCGCTTCACCTCAAACGAAACGTTTTCAAAAAGCTTTTTTTCGCCGAAATGCTTCGCCACCTCCGTCACCGAAAGGACATCGTTTCCGCTGCGCTCGCTTGCGGTGAATGTGAATCTGATTGCGTCCGTATCGCGCTCGGGTTTTTCGAGTGTTTCCTCCAGCCGCTCAATGCTTTTGAGCTTGCTTTCCGCCATTCGGATATTTCGTTCCCTGTTCCAGCGGCGCTGCTGCTCGACAACGCCCTCAAGCCGATTGATTTCCTTAACGGTATTTTCATATTTTTTCTGCATTGCCTTATAAGCCTGCTCTTTTTTCTCTGCAAACGCAGAATATGACCCGTCGTAGCATGTTATCCGCCTGTTTTCAAGCTCAATCGTCGTGTCTGTAACCTTATCGAGAAAATATCTGTCATGACTTATCACAAGAAAGGCCTTCGATGAATTTTTCAGGAAATCCTCCAAAAAGCGCACCGCTTCTATATCAAGATGGTTTGTCGGCTCGTCAAGCATAAGAAAATTCGCTTCCGATAAAAGCGTTCTTGCAAGGGAAAGACGCGTTTTCTGCCCTCCCGAAAGCGAGGAAAGCGGCAATTCGAGCTCACCTTCACTAAGCCCGAGCCCGAGCAGCAGTGAACGCGTGCGTGAACGGTATGTCATTCCGCCGTTTGCAATATATTCGTTATTCAGCGCGTCCTGACGGTTTATCAGCCTTTGCCGATCCTCCGCACCGCTTTCAAGGCTGCGGCAAATACGTTCAAGCTCATTTTCTATTTCAAAAAAGCGGCTGAACACGTCCAAAGTATATTCATACGCCGTTTTTCCCTCCGCGCTCGGAGCAGCCTGCTCCATAACGCCGATTTTCAAATCACTGCTTCTGAAAATATCGCCCTCATAATCCTCAACGCCCTGTATTATATTAAACAAAGTAGTTTTCCCGGCGCCATTCGCACCGATAAAGCCCATTTTTGTGTTTTCTTCAATTTTGAACGTCACATCGCGGAAAAGCTCACGTTCGCCGAAGCTTTTTGAAACTCCGCTCAATGTAATCAAGCTCACATGCATACACCTCAATCCATTTTATATTATAGTGCATTTTCCTTGTTAAATCAATCACTTTCGGAAAAAAAGAAATATAATTTCATAAAAACAGGAAAGAACGATATTAACCGTCCTTTCCTTTAAGGATATTTGAATTTTATTTTTCTCCCGGCGCAGTCCTTATTTCAGGCTGTTCGGCCGAAGCCTGTTCAGCCGAAGGCTGTTCGGTCAGAGGCTGTTCAGCCGAAGTCTGTTCGGTCGGAGACTGTTCAGCCGAAGTCTGTTCGGGATTGTCGGATTCCAAGAAGCCGTTTTCGAAAACCTCCTCAAATTCCTTGCCGTCGAGCTTCTCATGCTCAATAAGCGCCTCCGCAATAGCATCGAGCTTGCCGCGGTTGCCGCGCAGCAGCTTTTCGCAGTCCGCATAGCATTTATCAATAATATGCTTGATTTCCTCATCGATAATCGAAGCAACCGTTTCGCTGTAGTTACGCCCCTGTGACAAATCTCTGCCGAGGAACACCTCATGATCGCCGTTTGTGAACGTTACATATCCGAGCTTATCGCTCATACCATACTGCATAACCATCTTGCGCGCCGTGTCGGTTGCATGGTCAAGGTCGCTTGACGCACCCGTGTTGATATCGTCAAACACGATTTTTTCCGCAGCACGCCCGGCAAGAGCCATGATAATGCTTTCAAGCATTTCCGTCTTGGAAATGTAGCTTTTGTCGGTATCCGGCAGACTGAGCGTGAATCCGCCGGCACGTCCGCGCGGTATGATTGAAACCTGGTGCACTGCATCCTGTGTGGGCAGAAGCCGAGCCGCAAGCGCATGACCTGCTTCATGATACGCCGTTTTGCGTTTATTTTCCTTATTATGCTGCCTTGTCGCCTTTTCAGGCCCCATAACAACCTTGAGCATTGCCTCGTCGATTTCGGCGGCGGTAATTGTTTTTTTGTTTCTGCGCGCGGCAAGAATTGCCGATTCGTTAAGCAGATTTTCCAAATCCGCACCCGTGAATCCGTATGTTGTTTTTGCAACGGTTTCAAGAGAAACGCTCGCATCGACAGGCTTATTCTTCGAATGAACCTTAAGGATTGCTTCGCGCCCTTTCTGGTCTGGATAATTAACAACAACCTGCCTGTCAAATCTGCCCGGGCGGAGAAGCGCCGGGTCGAGAATATCGGGGCGGTTTGTTGCGGCAATCATGATAATTCCCTCATTCGTGCCGAAGCCGTCCATTTCAACAAGCAGCTGATTAAGAGTTTGCTCGCGTTCATCGTGACCGCCGCCCAAGCCTGCACCGCGCTGGCGGCCGACTGCGTCAATTTCGTCAATAAAAATAATTGCCGGAAGATTTTTGCGTGCCTGCTCAAAAAGGTCTCGCACGCGGCTTGCACCAACGCCGACAAACATTTCAACAAAGTCTGAACCGGATATTGAGAAAAACGGAACTCCGGCCTCACCGGCAATTGCCTTTGCAAGAAGCGTTTTACCCGTTCCGGGAGGACCGACGAGCAGCACACCCTTCGGAATCCTTGCACCGAGGTCAATAAACTTGCGCGGATTTTTCAGGAATTCAACAATCTCCTCAAGCTCTTTCTTTTCCTCATCGGCGCCGGCAACATCGTCAAACGTTACCTTCTGACGGTTATCGGCAGCCGCCTTTGCACGGCTCTTTCCGAAGCTGCCTATGCCGTGGCCGCCCGTCTGCTGACGCATGAAAGAAAACCAAAACAGTCCGATTATGATTACCAAAAGCAGCGTCGGCAAAAGAGAAACCCACCACGAAACCGTTTCCGGCTCGGGAACGGTTGTTTCAATTTTTCCCGATTTAATCTGACTTTGAATTTCATCACCGGCAACGGCAAAAAGAATTCCCTGCGTTACCTCAACCTTGTATTCCTTGCCGTCAATTTCGGCAACGGTAAATGTATCGCCGATTTCAAGCTTCGTCACCCGTTCTTTGTCAATTGCATTGACAAGCTCCGAAAAGGATTTAACGCCCGTGTCGGGCTGACGCAGCGAAAACATCATCAGCAAAATGATGATAATCGGCAAAATTATATATAAGCTTATGCTTCTGAACGATTTCTTCAAAAAAACGCCTCCCCTACTATGTATAGCATATCACGATTGGGAAATTGAATCAATCTTTTTTACACTTTATTCATAATATTCGGGTTTCAGTACTCCTACAAAGGGATACTGCCTGTACTTATATGCATAATCAAGCCCGTACCCGATTACAAATTCATCGGGAATTTCAAAGCCCGTGTATTTTGCTTCAATATTAACGATTCTTCTTGACGGCTTATCAAGGAATGTGCATATTTCAACACTTTTTGCACCCTGTTCGAAAAGATATTCCCTTATGCGCGAAAGCGTGCGCCCCGTATCGATAATATCCTCAACTATTATTATATCCCTGCCCTTGGGGTCGAAGCCCTTTCCGCTGCGGATTTCAACCTCTCCGCCCGAAACGGTTTCCTCACCATAGCTGCTGGCATAAATAAAGCTTATGCAAACGGGGATTTTAACCGCGCGCATCATATCCGCCGCGAACATGAACGAGCCGCTCAGAACCGAAAGCATCAGCGGTTCTCTTCCGGCATAATCTTCTCCGATTTGCTCTGCCATTTCGCTGATTCTTTTTTGAATTTGTTCTTCTGTTATGAGAACTCTTTCAACGGGATCGTTAATATTTTTCATTCAATATCATTCCTTTGCAGAATATTCCATAATAAGATACTTTTTCGTTTCACTGCCGGGTGCATAAAGCTCTGATCTGCGCAGTCCGCACAGGAAAAGAATTTCTCCGTCTTTTTCTACAATCGGCGTTCTGCCGCGTTTATCCGCCGCCACGGCGGCATCCGATAAAATATCGCTTATTTTCTTTGAGCCGCCGAGTCCGAACGGGCGCATCCTGTCACCCTTGCGGCGATACCTCACAATAAAGCTGCCGCCAACCTTGTCAAAATCGAAAACAGCTATATTATTATCTCCTTTTTTTACCGATTTGTCAACAACTTTTATTGTAATTTTCCAAAAATCATGCTCAAAAACATCTCCGGCGCAAAGCGGAACGTTCAGTTCCTCCGTTACAGACGCTTTCATCGGCACAAGCTTGCCGCGTTCAACCCTCACATACGCCGTTTTGTCAATGTCAAACCGTTTGCCGCCCTCCTTGGCTGCAAATTCAAGAAAAGCTTCTATTTTTTCGGAAGTAATTTCACGTGCACCGAGATTTTTCAGTATTTTTTTTGCTGCGCGCCGCCTTATCGGCTGCGGCGCGGAAAGCAGCATATTTATGTCGGTCTCTCCTCTGCTGCCGACACACTTTTCAAGCATTGCTTCCGTACATTCTTAAAGTTAGGTATTATCCTCCGATATGCACCGCGCTGCCGAAACTATTTTTTCCGAAGCCGAGGGGTTTATCGCTTCAAGCAGCGGCATGATTTCAAGCCTTATTCTGTTCCGTGTGTACAGCGCTTCAAAATTTGTGCTGTCCGTAACCCATTTTACGCTGTTTTTAACAAGATAATCCTCAATTTCACTGCGGCTGCAATCAAGCAGCGGCCGGATGATATTTCCGCGGCGATGAGCAATTCCGCAAAGTCCGCTTGCGGCACTGCCGCGCACAAGGCGGAAAAGCACCGTTTCGGCATTGTCGTTAAGGTTATGCCCCGTTGCGATTTTAGCGCCGCCGAGCTTTTTCGAAAGCTCTTCAAAAAACTCATATCGGAGAATTCTGCCGCATTCCTCAGTTCCGATTTTTCGTTCCGCAGCAATTTTCGGCACATCATATTCGCGGTAAAAGCACTCCGTGTCGGCTGCGCGGCCTATGCTTTTTACAAAGCTGCTGTCACGCTCTGCCTCTTCGCCGCGGATAAGATGGTTCACATTCGCAGCATAAACCCTGAGTCCGTATTCCTTTTTCAGTCTCAGCATTACATGCAGCAGGCAAATTGAATCCGCACCGCCTGAAACCGCGCAGATAACGCTGTCGCCATGCTCCAGCAGTCCATGACTTTTTATTGTTTGTTTTACCTTATCGGTCAGCAAGTGTTTTCACCGTCCGTATCAGCTTCTGCTGTCAAGATTCATAAATTTCGTATATTCTCCGCGCCATGCAAGCTCGATTGTGCAGCATTCACCGGCACGGTTTTTTGCAAGGATACACTCAACAATATTTCCGGCGCGCTCCTCGCTGCCCTCCTCCTCGGGAGGGCGGCACAGCATTATAACAATATCCGCGTCCTGCTCGATCGAGCCGCTCTCGCGCAGGTCACTGAGCATCGGGCGGCGGTTTTGCTTTTCCGATGCACGGCTCAGCTGTGAAAGCGTGATAACAGGAATATTAAGCTCCTTTGCCATGATTTTCAGCGAGCGGGACATTTCCGTTACCTCCTGAGTTCGGCTTTCACTTCTTCCTCCGCCCTGCATAAGCTGAAGATAATCGATGACAACAAGGCCGAGTCCCTTTTCCGCTTTCAGACGGCGGCATTTTGCCCTTATTTCCGACACATTTACGCCGGGATTATCGTCAATATATATCGGAGCCGATATAATATCCTTAAGTGAATGTGCAAGCTTTGTCATATCGTTTGCGTCAATATCGCCGACTCTCAGCTTGCCCGATTCAATCAGCGCCTCGCTTGACAGTATTCTGTTTACAAGCTGCTCCTTGCTCATTTCAAGCGAGAATATCGCAACGGGAACATGCTCACGGATTGCGGCATTCTGCGCAAGATTCAGCGCAAAGCTTGTTTTCCCGACGCCGGGGCGCGCTGCAAGAATAATCAGGTCACTGTTTTGAAGACCTGCCGTTGCTGCATCAAATCCTGTAAATCCGGTTTTTATACCCGTGACCTTACCGCCGCGCTTTTTAAGCTCGTCCAGGATTGCAAGGGCATTTTTTACGACCTCGCTTATATGTGTGAATCCTGAAAAACCGCGCTGCTCCGAGATGCGGAACACAAGCTGTTCGCTTTTGTCAACAATGTCGGCAGTCGGCAGCTCGTCCTTCGTACCCATATCGATAATTTCGCTTGCCGCTTCAATGAGCTGACGCAGCATTTTTTTATCGCGGACAATTTCAATATAAGACGCAAGGTTTTCCTTTGTGAACGCATTTTGTGCGATGCGCGTTATGTAGGCAATGCCGCCCACAGATTCGATTTTATCACCAAGCTTTTCCGAAAGCGTAACAATATCAATCGGTGTGCCTTCGGAAAAAAGGCTGCTGAGTGCGTTAAATATCGTTTTATTCGCCGATGCATAAAAGCAATCCTCGTCAAGCTTTTCCATAACTGTGACAGTGGCGCTTTCGTCCATAATCATGTTGCCGAGGATTGCAGCCTCAGCCTCCAGATTATAGGGCATTGTTCTTCCTATAGGAATATCGGCAGCCGAAGCCATCGTTAATCACTCCATTCAGACCCTTATTCCGCTTCAACCGAAACAGTGATTTTTGCGGATATTTCGGGATATATTTTAAGCTCAACCGTTGTAAGACCGGTCGTTTTAATACCGTCCGGCAAAACAACCTTGCGCTTATCAATCACATAATGCAGCTGGTATTTAACCGCGTCGGCAACGTTTTGGTTTGTGATTTTGCCGAACAGCTTTCCGTTTTCACCCGCCTTGCCCTTAAGTGTGATTTTCGCGCCGTCAAGCTTTGCAGCGGCTTCCTTTGCTGCTGCTATATCCTGCTGCTTATGAAACGCAGCAGCCTCATTTTTACCCTTGATATTATTCAGGACATCGCTTGTTGCAACCTCAGCCATTTTTTTCGGAAGAAGAAAATTTCTTGCATAGCCGTCGCTTGCTTCAACAATGTCTCCCTTTTTTCCGTGACCCTTTACATCAGTTAAAAGAACTACTTTCATTTATATTTACCCCTTTCAGTTTTTCAAACATTCGTCAATTGCTGCCTTAAGCTTATCACCTGCATCGGCAACGGAAATTCCCTCAAGCTGCGCACCGGCAACCATCATATGACCGCCGCCGCCGAGCTTTTCCAGAATCACCTGCACATTAACATCTCCGAGTGAACGGCCGCTTATTATTATACTGCCGTTTTCCACCCTTGCAACAACAAAGGCGGCCTTAATATCGGTTATTTCAAGCATTTCGTCGGCAGCCGCCGCAACCGTGAGATGCGGCACAACTCCCGAAAACAAAGATATTGCAATATTGTCCCCGTATACCTGCGCTTCCGTCACGATACACGCCTTGAGCTTGTAATTTTCAATCGATTCGCGGAACAGCCGCTTTACTCTCAGCGTGTCCACCCCGGCATTTCTGAGATATGCCGCCGCTTCAAACGTGCGCACACCCGTTTTGAACATGAAATTCTTGGTGTCCATGGCAATGCCGGAATAAAGAGCCTCCGCGTCCACTGTGGAAACGGAATACCGCGGATCGAAATACTGCATAAGCTCTGCCACCATTTCGCAGGTTGACGAGGCAAACGGTTCATGATAAATAAGGTCGGCGTCCGAAATAAAGCTTTCGCTCCGCCGATGATGGTCGATAACAACCTTTGCCTTAACCGTTTCGAGAAGCTCGGGCATCTCTGTATATTCGGGGCGATGTGTGTCACAGATAATAAGCAGCGTTTTCGGCATTATAAACTCCCGCAACCCTATTTTTCCGATAAACAAGCCGTCATGATAATGATTATCCTCTATTTTTTTCAGCAGAAGATTCACCGTGTCGTCCTTTGTAAGCAGAAGAATCTTCGCGTCCTTTCCGATGAATGCAGCCATGCTTGCAATGCCGATTGCCGCACCCACAACGTCCGTGTCGCTGTTTTTATGCCCCATTATAAGCACATTGTCCGCACTTGCCATAAGCTCGCGCAGATTATGCGACATCATGCGCGCTTTAACCTTTGTGCGTTTCTCCGTTTCCTTCGAATTTCCCCCGAAATAGCGGAAGCGCCCGTTTTCGCGGATAACAACCTGGTCGCCGCCGCGCCCGAGCGCCATTTCAAGCGCCTTTTTTGCTGAAATGTCATTATCGTAAAGGCTTTCGCCGCCCGTTCCGACGCCGATGCTCAGCGTGAGCGGGGTT
>CAJJUC010000063.1 GCA_905195005.1 uncultured Eubacteriales bacterium
TATATTTTTCCTCGAATACAGTATATCAAAAAACAGCCGCAAGTCTGCACTTTCATTTCTATTTGTGCTGACGCACAAGCGGCAGAATGGAGATTAAAATGAAAATTCAGGTTTTAGCGGCAGCTATGAACCAAAGTGATCATTCTCTTATTGAAAAAATGAATATCCGAACGGACGCCATTATCGGAAATCAGTGCGATCGCAATTCGGTGGAGGAATTTCAAGTTAACGGGCATAATATCAAATACCTGAATTTTAACGAACGCGGCGTCGGACTAAACCGAAACAATTCGCTTATCCGCGCAACGGGCGATATTTTGCTTTTTGCCGATGAGGACGAGGTGTTTGCCGATAACTACGACAGCATCATAAAAAAAGCTTACAGCGAGCTTCCCGACGCAGACGCAATCATATTTAATATATCAACAATCGGAAGATCCGACGGCGGGCGAATAAACAATAAAATTCGCCGGATCAGGTTTTACAATTGTTTTCACTACGGAACGGTCAGGCTGACCGTTCGGAATGATTCCGTAACAAACCGCAATATAACCTTTCATCGTCAGTTCGGCGGCGGAGCGCCTTATTCGAGCGGCGAAGATTCGCTTTTTATAGCCGATCTTCTGAAAAACAGATTAAAGGTTTACACATATCCTGCGGTTATTGCCACGGTTGATCAGACCGATTCATCATGGTTTAAAGGCTATACCGAAAAGTATTTTTATGACAAGGGGGCGTTCTTTTCGGCATTTCCGTACAGATGCGGAAGGCTTCTCTGCACGGCGCTTTTGCTGAAAAACAGGAAAAGCATGTTTAACAGCTTTGCTGAATTAAAGAACGGCTTTTGCGCAGCCATGAAGGGATATAAGCATTTCAGAGACAAGCTCCCTCCGACCGCTTCAAAATAAACCGGGGCAGGCGGCAGTATATCAATAAAATTTCATAAATAAAACGGCGCTGTGAGAGTTTTTTTCACAGCGCCGTTTTACGGATGAAGTTTTTACAGTGTTCCTCTTAGCTTATTTGCCATCTTGTAACAAAGCCAATAAACATTTTTATCCTCGGCGCATTTCTGCATCCACAGCTTGCCGTCCGTGATGATTCCCGCGTTTGTCAGCTCCCAGACGATGTCGTTAATGCTTTCAACCTTTTTCAAAATATTCTCCCCCTTTGATTCTATCATCGGGCGGAGATTTTTTTCATATGCCGCCCGAGTGTTTCCTCCGAAAAAATTCGTCCCCGGACATGTTTTTGCGGACTTCCCTTTGACGTAGTCGCCGAGCGATTTTCCGTCCGCCGTCCACCATGCATGGTATGTCACATTATCGGCGGTAAGATGAAATTTGTCAAGCAGAATTTTCACCGTTTCCGCGATTGCCGCCTTTTGCGCTGCGGTCATTGTATCGCCGCCTGTGTTAAAATTTCCGAGGCACTCAATGCATATGCCGCCCGCGTTGCACCCGATTATTCCTGCCGCCGCGCGGTCAAGGCTGCGCCCCGTCATTATTTTTCCATCGGGAAAGATTGTGAAGTGCTGCGCTATGTCCGAAAATCCGCGCGATTTCACATGATAGCTTTTCATGCCGCTTTGAAGCGCCGTGTGATTGCTCCCGTTAAAGTCCTTGTATGACGGGCTGTAGGTGTGATGCAGCTGCACCGTTGTTATCTTCCTGCTCACGCTCTGCGCTGCAAGCCACGCCCTAAGCTCCGCCGATGTAAATATTCTGAAATTATCCATTTCTCCCGTGCCTCCGTCAATAAAAAATGCCGCCGTGAATTTGTCGTATTTCGAACTGTGTACCTTATCCGTTCCGTCATGGTCAAGCCACAGGATATAATCACCGTCAAAGCCTACTATCAGGCATTCGTGATTTTCTCCGCATTTGCGTGTTCTGCCTGCAAGCGGCAAGCCGTACACGGTCAGGTATTTTTTTATACACTCAAAACGCGCCTTGAAGCCGTTGCCGCTGATGTCCGTCCACCCGTTTATTTTATATTCCCTCGCCGCTTCGTCAAGCTCTGCAAGGTCCGCGCGGCTTTCAAGTATATTCTTTATTTCGGGAAACTCGCAGTAATCGGAGCACATGCTTTCGGGGACGGTGCCCGACTGCATAAGCTCATCGAGAACAAGCCTTTCATTCATGCCGCCGCCCTGCTTGTCCTTTCGGTTGTGCCGCCCGTACATATACCCGACCGACAGCTTTACATATTCGTCCGTTTTAAGATAATTGATTACCTCCAAAATGCGCGTAAACGTGCACGCAACGCACGAACCGACAGAGGAATATAACTTGCCGCCCTTGTAGATATTCTGCGAAAACGGGCGCGGCATCCGCTCTTTCGGAAGTATGAATTTACTGTCCATGATGATCCCTCTCCAAATCCTCGATACGGTGCTCCGACACCTTTATCCTGTTGCCGTATTCCGCAAGTATGCTTTCGATGTGGTATGTCCGCTCGATAACTGCGTTGTGCTTGTCCTGCTTCTGCTCAATCTGCTCAAGCCGATACAGAATCAGCGCCTTTGTTTTGTTGTTTGCCGCAAGGCTGCCGATGAGCGCCAGTCCGCCTGTGATTATCGCCGTTATTATTGTTTCACTCATCGCCGCCGCCCCCTTTGCTTTTCTTTGCAAAGAAGTATGTCACAATCATCGTGACAGTGTTGCTGAAAAGCAGAAACACCTTTTCGTCAAGCGTTTTCCCCGTGATTACTATATACACAAGCGTAAACACAAGCAGAAGCGTTACTATGCTTTTCACGTCGATAAGCTTTCTTAATTCCTTCATGACTCAATCACTCCCTTGATAATAATTTTAGCATTAAATTAAAAACCTGTAAACTCAGTACGGATTCTTGCTGCCGCCGTGCGGAAGTGCGTCAAAAAGCGCGCGCCGAACCTCGCGCGAATCCGTGCAGCTGTTTATATAGCTTTCAAGCTCTTTTTTCTTTAAAACGCTCTTATCACGTTTCCCGATACTTTCCTTATAGGCATAATACCCGGTTCGTATCTGCAAATACTCATTCAGCGGCATGTATTTTTTAAGCGTGTTTTCGTATTTTTCCATATGCGCATACGTATTTGTGCCGACATAATTTTTATCCTGTTCCTTGTTCGCGTAATACTGCGCCGCCTCCGATGTAAGCCTCTCCGCCTGTTCCTTTGTGTAGCCGGTCGCGTTCTTCGTGTCTATGCTGATTTCGGCGCGCTTGCGTTCCTTTGCCGCCTCGGTTCTTTTCTTCGTAACCTTTTCGGATATGCTGTCATTTAAGCTGATATCTCCGCTGTATACGCCTACCTGCCACTTTTCGAGCGAATAATTCCTGTCGGCGTCCTTTCGCCCTGCCGCAACCGTGTATTCGCGCACGCTCTGCATCGCCTCCGCCTTTTCCGCGTCATTGAGCGATTTGTAAAGCTTGGAATTTATAAGCTCCGCTGCGTTTTTGTCAAAATTCTCTCTCGCTTCAAGCGCAAACCTTTCGTACTTTTTCGGAGAAAGGCTGATTTCCTCGCCGTTTACATTGAAAGTCCTGTCGGGTGTTTGCCAGAATCGGTTCTCGCCCGTCTTTTTGTACAGCCTGCGAAGCTCGTCCGAAACCTCCGCGTCCGCTGCGCTCCACCCCGTCACAACGTCAAGCAGCCGCTTTCTCGCGCCGCGCTTTTCGTCCTGCGGCATTTCATTTATTGCCCCGTTCATCTGCGAAATATATGTCGTCTTTTCAAGCTTTCCGTAATAGTCCTCCGCATTTTTCGGCGTGTTGCTGCGCTTCAGCTCCATGTCGGCGGCGTCCTTTGCCTCGTATTCCCTGTTTAAAATATCGGTCGAATAGTACGCGTCCGCGGTCCAGCGGTTTTTGAAGCCGAGCGTTTTGTCGCGCTGCGCGTCATCGTTCGGAAGCAGCGCCTTGTTGATATTTCCGAAAACGCCGAGATTATTGTTGATGATATAATCAAGCCTCATCGGAGAATCCTTCAGCTTCTTTCCGAGCCATATTTCCGGCTTGGTCGTTCTCTCGTTGTATTGCTGCTCCGGCGGCAGATCGCTGTATGCCTCCTGCACAATCGGGCTGCCCGTGAAATTCTTGTTCGCCATAAAGTCCGTAGCCGTTCCGAACATTGTGTTCCGCGCCGCTTCCAGTATGCAGTCGGTGAAAATGTCGGTTGCGCTCTTTCCGTTTATGTCGGTCGGCACGGGGATAAACGGCGGCATAAGGTTGTCAACCGCAAAACCGATGAATCCGTCAAAAGCTTCCTTGTCCCCCTTGAAATAATCCATCGCCCTGTCCAGCGCTGCCGATGCAAGCGATTGCTCTCTCGCGTTCGGAATCCTTAGAAAACTTCCATTCCCGAGTGCGATAATCGTGTGCGCGTTCTTCATGTAGTTTGAAAGCTTGTTATAACCGTCCTCGTCCTTTTCTCTGTTCCACCACTGCTTCAGCGCCGCCATGAGCATTGCGCCTATCACATACTTTGCAATACGCGCCGTGCGCTCCCCTGCCGATGCGTCCGTAAAGCTGCGTATTCCTCTGTCAAACCCCTGTATCTGCGCATTTGCGAACATGAACATGCTGTTTGCAACGCGCCCCTTTGTTCCCATGCGCTTGAAATTCGTTGTCACATCGTCCGCCTCGTATATCGCCTGCTGAACGTCTCCGCTTCTTTTCATTTCATTTTTAAATGCCATCAGCCGCGGCGTTGATTCCATAATGTCGTTCAGGTCTGCAACCGCCCCGAATATTTCGGAAATTATCTTTGTCGGGTTTTCTATAGCGTACCTTAGCCGCCCGTTCATCGCCTTTGACATTGAGCGCGAAATTTCATCGATGTTTGCCGAAAGCTCGCTGCTCTGTCCGCCTCCCATCGCGCACCAGCGCCTGTATGATTCGTCCTTTTTTATAACGCTCGCCAGCGCCGAGAAATATTCTCCTACAAACTGCGCCGGATTGTTAATCCCCATGTTGTGCCATGCTGTCTGAATATCGCGCGCCGGGTTCGTTGTGGAAAACAAATAATTCATCTGCGTGATGAAAATCTTTCTTGCATTGAGTATCATTCTGCTGAATTTAAGAAAACCGTTTAGCTGATTCGGGCTCATGTCCGCAATCGATCTTAAAAGCTCCTTGTCATGCACCTGATAATACTGCTTTTTTCCGTCCTTCATAACGCTGACGTATTCCGTTCCGCGCTTTATAAGGCTTTCCCAGCTTCCCACGTCCTCGATTCCGTTAAATTCCTGCGGAATCCCCTCCGCGGTGTTCAGCCTGTTTTTTGCTTCCGAAAGCCTTGCGTCCGCATTGTCGGTCGTCTGCACATGCCGCAGCATGTCTCCGCCCAGCTTTTCGATCACAAAGCCGCTGCCGGGAACGCTGTCCGCAATGTCCGTCAGCGCGCGCATTGCCGAATTTCTCGCCGCGAATTTAACATAGCTTTCCGTTTTCCCTATAATGCTCTCAAGCGGATTCACAATCAACTCGCCGCCGCCGAAAGCGTGCATAACCGGCGCTCTCTGATTTGCAATCGTGCTGCGCGCTCTCATGGTTTTCTTTTTTTCGGACTGTCTTATGAAAGGAACGTAGCACGGGTATTTTTTTCTCAGATCGTCTGCCGTCTGCTGCGAAATTCCTCCCGATTCAACGCCGTAAATCTGCATCAGATTTCTTTGGTATTCGTAAATCCTTTCGGCTGCCTCGCGCACCTGCGGAACATTCTGCTCAATCCTTTCAATCTCCGAACGGATAACGTCGGGGTTTTCAAGCGTCGGATCTGCAAACACCCTTTTCTGCTTTGCGCCGTTTTGCGGCTCAATCCATTCAAGCGCGTGCTTTAAAATAAGGTATCTGTTCAGCTCCGAGAGATTGCTTTCTCTCTGCTTTTTGCTTTTCGAATTGAGCGGATTCAGGCAGTCTATGAATGAATCTCCGATTTCGTTTCCCTCATGGTCGACAAATTTCTGCATAAGAATATACGCCGCCTTTGAAGCCGCGTTTCTGCTGTTTGTCGCCAGAACGTACGGACTGTATTTTCCCTTTTCTTTCACCTGTAAAAGCGTCTCCGCTCTCTTTATTCCGTAAAAGCTGTCAACCCAGTCATTCTGAAATCGTGCAAACACCTCGCCCATCTTCGCCTTGTTCTCGGCGGCGCGCTTCAGCGCCGTTTTTTTGCTCTCCTCCGGCGCAAGCGCAAGGTTTATCCTTTCCGTTGCCCCGGCTGAAAGATATGCGTTCACGCTGTCGGCAAGCCTTGCAAGCGGCTTTTCGTATTCCGTTCCCTTTATCCGGCTTTCGAAATCCTCATAGAAATCGGGTGCGGCGGCTTTTGCCTCATCCTTGTTTTTTATGTATGTTCTGATAAATTCGCTCACAGCCTCGCCCTTTATTTCTTTTCCGCTGTAATTCATTGCAAAATCGCGGTCAATCATGTCAAAGGCTTGCTGCAAATGCGGCGAATCCTCAAACCCGAGCTTCCTGTCAAGCAAATGCCCCACCTCGTGCGCCACGGTCACAATGTCGTTTGTAACCGCCGTCCGAATGGTCTCGGGCATCTCGTTGAAAATTCCCGTCACATTTTCATTTTCGAAATGTTCTTTCGAAACCGGTATTCCGAAATCATTTCTCACAATGTCCGCAATCTCTCTAAGGCTTGCCGCGTCAACCGTGTTTCCGTTCCGCCTTTCTGTCTGCCATTCGCGCGCCGTCATCGTATCCGTCGGCTTGTATGCGCGCTGTCCTGCGTGCCGCTCCTCCGTCCGTGTAAATTCTCTCTGTCCTCCCTCGAACGGCAGCATATTTTTTCCTTGATTCGACGAATTTTCCCCCTTGACAACTCCGTGCTTATATGCTATAGTACCTATAGAACCGCTATCAGCTGGAAGGAAAGGCCAATATCGCTCAGTACGCGCCAGCCAACCTGCGGTTCTTTTTTTATCCGGATCAACATATTTTATTGTGTGATTCTTAATAAATTCAGCAGTGGGCTTCATGCTTTTCGGGTCTTTGGGATCTGTCCTTGCATGTGTGCTCGCTATTTTTATTTCGTCCAACACAACATTTTTCGCATTCGGTTCAAGCTCAAGAATTGCCACAACAGGGATTCCATTGCGGTTGTATAAATCTCCGTAGAGCGAAATCCGGTTATTCCCCTGCCGGTATCCGGGATTTTTACTCTGCATAATCAGAACCGGATTTTCCAGCAGATACGGTACAGATTTTATAACATCTATGTCCAAGTCAGGATGGTCATTAAGCGTTTTATTAATTTTTGTCGTGTCCCAGTAGATTTTTTGTTTCTTAACGCCGATGCTCATAAGCGGCTCGGAGGTCTCTCCTACAAGCAGAGACATGCCGGTGCGCCGCTCCAAATTGTCGTTCCAGTTGTCAACCGCCTTGTTGAAATTGGGATTCAGCATATATTTTGTTCCGCTCTGATTGCCGCCCCTCTCCGCCGTCTTTCCGGCTTCCGTCAGGCACATTTTCCACATGTTTTTTGCGCGCTTCAATGTCACATCGCGGCCGAGCTTTTCAAGCAGCGCAAACCAAACGTCTTTGATTTTCTCCGCAAGCGGCTTGTCCTGCCTTATCAGCTCCGTCAGACTTTCCTCCGAATCAAACATTTTGTATGCATAGTCCGCCGCCATTTCCTCATGAATCTCGCTCTCCGCCATGCCGTCATAATGCTTTGTAAACTCGCTGTATATCCCGTCATATCTCCCGGTTTTCTTAAGGTCGTTTATCGCATAATCGGCGTATTTCTGCCATGAATCCGGCGAAAGCTGCTTCATTCTGTGTGAAAATTCATGCACGATAATATCCTGCACGAGCGTTCCCCTGCTCGGGTCGGCATAAATCGCCGCGTCGTTTATCTTCCCGAGCGCCGGTCTGCCGTCGTCCGTCACAAGCCCCGTTTGAATATAAACCCTTTTGCCGAGCTTTCTTGCAAGCGCGGCAATGTTTTTTCTTTCCTGCGGCGTGAGCTGCTGCGCCTCCTCGTTCCACACAAGCCCCGGCTGCTTTCCGCTCGTGTCCGGTCTGCCGTAGCCGCCGCCCTCGCGCGTTTCCCCGGAATATATCTGTTCAGCGTTCCTCGCGCGGCTGTCAAGTCCCTTTTGATATGCTTCCGCTGCCGCCGCCTGCATTCTCTCGGGCGCGAATCCGCGAACGCTTTCAAAGCTCTCGCCGTTCTCTCCGGCAGCATAAAACCTCTCCTTTATCCCGGCGCGGTATGCCGTTTCCGCGGCTCGCCTGTCAACCATTCGCAGCGGCGCCTGTGAAAACAGCGTTTCGAAATCGTCGCCGTTTCTTCCGGCTGTTTGGAAAAGTCCGCTTTCGCGTCTGAAAAGCTCCGTCATCGCCGCCTCTTCTCCCATCGTCCGCCGTATCTCTTCAATCGGCGTCCTCGGGTCAAGCCGCTGCGAACCTCCCTCGTTCGTCAAATTTTCCCCGTTGACATTCGCGTTTTCCTGTGATATACTGTTATTGAAAGACAGCTCCGGTCTATTGGGGAGTGCACTCTCTTGTGCCGAACCAGTTTTGGAGCTGTTTTTCTTTTTGTTTTTGAAATTTGCTTTTTCGATATTCACGACATCGTAAAGCTTCATTCCTCCGTCCTTGGTCTGCGCGATTATAACGTCAGCTGAATATTGGTTTTCTCCGGCTTCAAAAAGCACATTTCCGCGCGCAAATTCCTTAATGTCGTCTGTCCTGATGTGATTGTTCGGTTCATTAACATAATCTGTCGATGCATTTATAACCTCGTCAATGTTTTTTGCAAGCCGCATTTTATCGGCGTATGTGTCAAATGATTCCTCTAATAATCTTTTACTATACTTTGAGTATGTATACTCTGTTGTTGATGGTCTGCTGACGGTCACAAATCTGCCTTTTACGGGTATTCCCGGCTTGAACCCCGAAAGAACCTTCTTTGTTTCCCTTGCGTAGTCCTTTGGGTCAACCCCTTTCAGGAAATCATTCTCCACAACCACAACGGGGCGGTTGTCGGTTGTGTAATCGATTTTGTATTTTTCTCCCGTTTTATTTTCTCCCCGAACCGTTTCCGCCCTGCTTTGCGCCTCCGCGTATCTGTTTCGGATTGCCTCCATCGTTTCGGGCGATGCCGCAATCGCCTCCGTCACGCGCATAACGCTGTCGTTTGTGCTCATGCGGCGGTGCTGCCCGTCCGTCAGCTTTTTTCCGCGCGCAAAATCGATTATGTCGCGCGCAAGAACCGCGTCGTCCGCCCCGGTGAATCCGTTTTTCAGAAGCGCCAGCCGAACGCCCCCCTCCCCGGGGTCTTTTTTTATTGTTGTTATAATATCTTCCGCGGACTGCGCCCTTTGTGCATTTTTCGGCGGCGGAGTGCTCTGCTCTGTTTGTTTTTCCGTCTGTGTATACTTTCGGGCGTTTTCTTCCGCGGACTGTGTGAAAGCCTTTTCATTCCCCTGCTTTTCATGTATCGGCTCTGAATTTTGAGCTTGTCCCTCTGCGCTGTTTATGCCTGTTCCGAGCAATCGGCTTTTTCCGGCGTTTACAATGTCGCCCCCGAATCCGGCAGCACCGAACGACAGCGCCGATGAAAGCGCCGTTTCTCCGAGTCTTTGTGCCACATCGCCTGCGGAATATTCCCACTTCCCCTTTTCAATCCGGCTTCCTATGTTTGCGCCTGTTGTGGTCACTCCCTCCTGCATAACCTCCTGCGCTGTTTCAGATGCAATATGTGCGCCTCTTTCACTCAGATATTTTGCAATTTTCTTCGCTGTCGGCTTTGTCACCGCCGACTTATTTAATATTTTTACCGATTTCAACAAATCATCAATCTGAAGCGCTTCCAACGCAGCGTTTCCCGTGCCGACTGCAAGCGCAATACGGCGCGCCGTGTTTGCCGAAACTCCGTTCTCAACCATTTCGTTGTATGCAAGCCCTGCCTCAATTTCAAAGTTAGCCGATGTACTTCCGACTGTCATTCCGGTGGCAAAGGCAGCAGGAACGGTAACGATTTCTTCCGGGAATGCAACCTGCGGTCCCATTTGTCCTGCTGCCGCCGCCATTGTCGCAGCTGTTGCCGCTCCCGTTATTGTCTTCGTGTCTGTCCACTGCCTCGCCTGCTGCCCGACAAGCTCCATTGCTCCCGAAATTGCCTTTTCGTACCACTTGTCAGGCTCGAAATTATAATCATAACTTTTGAGCAGATCCTCGTAATACTTTTTGTTGTTTTTCTGCCCCATCATTTCCTTGAAGCATTCCTGTCCGTAACGGCTCTGTATAAATCCGCGCTTTGCACTGTTAAAAGCAATATCCTTTAAATTTGCCTTTCGTGCGCGCTGCCTTTCATTTTCGATTTCGGCAATTCTCCGCTTTTCAGCCTCGCTCTGAATATAGTTTTTTACGCCAGTGTCGGAAATTTTATCCGAAAGCATATTTGTTCCGAATGTCGGGTCAAGCGTATTTTGCAGCGGTATGTTTTCCATTCTGTCGCGAAAATTCTTTGTCAGCAGCCTGTCCGCGCGCTCTTTCGCTGCGGAAGCCGCGGCGGAGGACAGCTTTCTCCGAAATTTTTCGTTTTCTCTCTCCGCCTCGCCCTGCACATAGTTTTTCACACCTGTATCGGAAATCTTGTCCGAAAACATATTCGTTCCGAATGTCGGGTCGGGCACAGCCTTCGCGGTTTTGTTCATTCTGTCGCGAAAGCTCTTTGTCAGCAGCCTGTCCGCGTCCTCTCTTGCCGCCGAAGCCGCGGCGGAGGATAACCTCTGCCGCAGCTTTTTTTCTTCCGCACTCATCGGTTCTGAAGCAAGCTTCTGCCCCCCGCGCTTTGCCGCGTCACTTTTCACCCATGAGGAAACAGCCTTTTTCGGCATGTCAAGCTCTGCCTTTGTGCCGTCCTTGCTTGCCTTAACGCGCACCGTTCCCGTGCCGAATGTCGGGTCGGGTGCGGCGGCGTTTGTTTTCTTCTTTTCTCTGAGCGCATTTCCGCTTAATATGTGCTCCGAAAGCCCCTCCGCCGCTGCCTTTGCCGCCGTTTTCCGCACCTTTTTCTGAATGCTTGTAGGCTCCGTTGCTCTCTTCGCCGCCGTAAAATCCGCCTTGCGCTGCTGTCTGATTTTTGCGTCCGATTCCTCTGCCTGTGAAATATTTTTCTTTTCCTTTTCCTTGTCCTTTTTCGCCATGGCGCATCAACCCTTTCTGTATCGCGTCTGTCCGTTTCCGTCAATGTATGCAACAACCCCGGCAGCCTCCGCCTGCTTTGGTGTAAGGTATCCTACACCTTCAACATGAATCTTCTCCGGCTCTTTCGCCGCCGTGTTCTTTGGTGCGCCGCTGCTGCCTTCGCTCTGTGCCGCCGCGCTCTTGCTTCCGCCGCCTTTTTTGGATGTTTTCTTGCTGCTCTTTGCTTCTCCGCCGCCTGCCGCGCCGCTCTGCCCCGAAAGCGCCTCCGCCGCATAGTCGGGCGCTCCGCCGTATATCTTGTTCCATGCCGCGTTTGCATATCCCGTTGCAGATCCCGGATTGTAATATTTTCCGCTGTTCATGTACGTTCCTAAATACGAATTGTACACCTGCGCCTCATTCAGCTTATAATCCCTGTCGCTTTCAAGCACGCCCCTGTCGTAATCGCGGTCATCCTGATACACCGCACGGTTATAATTCCTGTCGCTTTCAAGCACGCTCCTGTCGTAGTTGCGGTCGCTTTCAAGCACGCTCCTGTTATGGTCACGGTCGTTTTCGAGATTGGCGCGCTTGAATTGGCTGTCCCACTTTCCGTCCTCGCGCTCGCGGTCAACATTGTCCCAGAAATTCTGACTTCCCATCTGCCAGCTTCCGCGGTCGAACTCGCTTTCATTGTTTAAAAGTCCGTATTGGTTATACATATCGCTCCTTCCGTCCGCCCATTTTTCATAGGCTAACCTGTAAAGCTCGGGAATCTGCGCGTCCGCCTGATTTATAATGCTCTGCTGCGTCCCAGCAACAAGCCCCGCCATGTCCGCCGGCAGAACGCCGCCGTTCTGCGCCGCAAGCTGCGCAATCATGTTCCGCCCCGCCGTCTTTGCCTCGTCCTCTTTGATTTTCTTAATCGTTTGGTACTGAATATCACTGTTCGGGTCGTATGAAAAGCCCTTTTTCCCGTAATCGGCAATCGCGCCGCGCGCATCCTGCCGCGCCTGCGCGTTCACATCATCGTATAACAGCGGATTGAAAACCGGCTGCGAAATGCCCGT
>CAJJUC010000064.1 GCA_905195005.1 uncultured Eubacteriales bacterium
GGAACTTCGGCATTTTGATGATGCGGTTACTTTTCTTTGTTTTCGGTGTGGTAATTACATCCTCACCGTGTAAACGCTGATAAGACTTGCTGATTGTAACCGAACCTTTTTCAAAGTCGAAGTCACCCGCAGTCAGAGCGAGTAATTCGCCCTCACGGATACCGCACCAATACAGCATTTCAAATGCGTAATAGGATACGGGCTTGTCCATCATTTCATCTGAAAACTTCTTGTACTCTTCTTTCGTCCAAAACTTCATTTCCTTGCGTTCCTCTGTACCCATATTTCCGGCTTTTGCGGCGGGATTGGAGCGTAGGTCATAATGTCTGACAGCGTGGTTAAAAATGGCGCTGAGCTGATTGTGGACGGTCTTGAGATAGGTCTGTGAGTACGGCTTCTTCTTTTCATCACGAAAAGCAAGCAGTTCGTTCTGCCAAGCGATTACATCCTTTGTGGTGATCTCGCTAACGTTTTTCTTTTCAAAATAGGGTAAAATCTTGGTTTCAATGATATGCTTTTTTGTCAGCCAAGTGTTTTCCTTTAAGCGGGGTTTCATATCCTTGATATAAAGCTCCACAAAGGCGGCGAAGTTCATATCCATATCAGCAGCACTCTGCTGTTGGAATACTCGTTCCCACTCTTGGGCTTCACGCTTGGTTTCAAAACCACGTTTACATTTCTGCTTGCGTTCGCCTTTCCAATCCAAGTATCGGGTTAAAACATACCAAGTGCCGTTATCTTCATTTTTATAAACAGGCATTCTTATTCTCCTTTCTGGCTTCATACAGCCTTTCGTTAAAGTATTCTCGGTTGATTCTTCCTGAGATGGTTATAAAACCTTTGCGCTTCAATTCCTCGTTCAGTTCCCGTATTACCTTGTAGGCATAAGAGGTTGAAACGTCGAGGATTTCAGCGACTTCTTCTACTCGCATAAACTGTTGTCCCATAGGTTATCCTCCTTTCTTCGTTAGTTGAGTTTTGCGCCGTTTACCCAAGTGCCGTTCCTACCCCTGCTTTGTCAGCGGCGTTGTTTCGCTCTCTCCGTCGCCACCGGAGGTCTTGGCAAAATCGTATCCCACTTGGACGGTCATTCGGTTGTTTTGAAAACGTCCCCATATAACGTCATAAATTGGAAGATTTATGCATAGTTGTGAGGAAAGTTTTTGGACTAAGCGGATATGCTTAGTGTGTATCATTATACTAAGCATATTTGCTTTTGTCAAGTGGTTTGCAAGAAAAATACTAAACTTTTTTGCTTGGATTACTCTTGACAACACTAAACATTTCTGCTATACTATGTACGAACACTTGAAAAGAGGTGCTTTTATGGCTATTAGCGAAAGAATACACTTTTTCCGCAATCTGCGTGGAATGACACAAAAATATCTCGGATTACAGCTCGGTTTTCCCGATAAATCTGCTGATGTTCGTATGGCACAGTACGAAACCGGCTCCCGCACTCCAAAAGCGGATATTACCGCTACATTGGCACAAGTTTTGGATGTTGCACCCGAAGCATTGAACGTGCCCGATATTGACAGTTACATAGGTTTGGCTCACACCTTCTTTGCGCTTGAAGATATTTACGGCATTACCGTCAGCGAAGCTGATGGGGAACTCTGCCTAAAAGTTAATGCCGCTAAAGGCAAAGATGCTGCAGAAATTATCCGTATGCTTGCCGCTTGGAATGAGCAGAAAGCCAAACTCGATGCAGGTGAGATCGACAAGGAAACCTACGACCAATGGCGCTATCACTATCCCAAGTTCGATACAACGGGCGGATGGGTGAAAGTTCCTTCCCAAGAGCTGAGCGATGCAATGGTCGAAGCATTCAAAGACCGTTTGAAACCGGACTAAGAAAAAAAGACGACAAAAAGCCCTTAACTGCGGTAATCCACAGTTAAGGGCTTTTTAATCGTCTAATACAGATTTAATTGTTGACAACAACCACTTGGCAATTATTCTGATAACCTACAAACCACTTGTGGTATAGAATAATGGTCGCCTTAAAGAGTGTTATCAAATCGTTATCAAAAGGGGTGGGCGAAGTCCGAAAACCCTTGATATTACTGGGTTTTTAGGCTTTCTGTGATTATTCCCACTCGATTGTTGCGGGTGGCTTGGATGTGATATCATAGACGATACGGTTGATATGTTTAACCTCGTTTATAATGCGGTTGCTTGCTTTTTCAAGGACATCGTACGGGATACGCGCCCAATCGGCCGTCATGAAATCGGTGGTTGTTACCGCTCGGAGGGCAACCGTATAGTCATACGTTCTGGAATCGCCCATTACGCCCACGCTTTTCATGTCTGTTATTACGGCAAAATATTGATTGATGCTGCGATCCAATCCCGCCAAAGCGATTTCCTCACGGAAGATTGCATCGGAATCGCGCAGAATTTCAAGTTTTTCTTCTGTTATATCGCCGATTACGCGAACCGCCAGTCCCGGACCGGGGAAAGGCTGACGCCATACGAGCTCATCGGGAATACCAAGCTCGGTTCCGAGCTTGCGAACCTCGTCCTTAAAAAGCATTCTCAGCGGCTCAACAATTTCTTTGAATTTGATTACATCGGGCAGTGCGCCTACATTGTGATGGCTTTTTATCGTTGCGCTCTTTCCGTCTCCGCTTTCAACGACATCGGGATAGATCGTGCCCTGCACAAGGTAGTCAACTTCTCCTATTTTATTCGCTTCTTCCTCAAATACACGAATAAATTCCTCGCCGATAATCTTACGCTTTGCTTCGGGATCTGTCACACCTGCAAGCTTGCCGAGGAAGCGCGCTCCGCAATTAACGCGGATAAGATTAACGTCAAATTGTTTGGTGAATATTTCTTCAACCTGGTCGCCCTCATTTTTGCGGAGCAAACCATGGTCAAGAAATATACATGTCAGATTTTTTCCGACAGCGCGGCTTAAAAGCACCGCCGCAACCGAGCTGTCAACTCCGCCCGAAAGGGCGCACAAAACTTTTTTTCCGGCATATTTTTCTTTTGCCGAAGCAATAAATTCCGAAGCATAGCTTCCCATGTGCCAGTCACCTGACGCATGGCATATATTGAAAAGGAAATTGGCAAGCATCTTTTCGCCGAAAACAGTGTGGTTGACCTCGGGATGGAACTGCACGCCGTAAAGCTTCGCGTCATCATTTGCGTATGCTGCCACGGGGCACGCATCCGTTGTTGCAATAATCTTAAAGCCTTCGGGAACAACGCTTACATAATCGGTATGGCTCATCCAGCATACCGACTTTGATTCAATGCCCTCAAAAAGCGGACTTTCGCTCATCTGAATTTCAGTTTTTCCATATTCGCGCGTTTCGGCGCTCTGCACCTTTCCACCGAGCGTATAACTCATGAGCTGAGCCCCGTAACAAATACCGAGCACCGGGATTCCGAGACGGAATATTTCCTCAGGGCATTTCGGCGCACCTTCGGCATAAACGCTGTTCGGACCGCCGGTAAAAATTATTCCGATCGGATTTTTTTCCTTAATTTCTTCAATTGTGCGCGTGCAGGCAAGAACCTCACAATAAACATTATGCTCACGCACGCGGCGCGCAATGAGCTGATTATACTGTCCGCCGAAATCGATTACGACCACTGTTTGTTTTGCCATTATGCTATCAATTCCCTTCAAGCTTATTCTATTCTATATATCATACCAAAAAAACCGTTTTTTTTCAAGAACTTTTTTCGATATTTTGTCGCCTGTTTTGACAAATACAATAGAAAATATAAACGAAAGAATCCATCTGAAATCTTGACAGCTTTTTATTGATTCGATTTGATATTTCACAATTAATAAAGACTGCTTAAAAGCACAAGAAAACCGCAGTATAATCGGCTTTTTCCGAAAATACTGCGGTTATTCGTTTGGTGACCCCACGGGGAATCGAACCCCGGTCTTCGCCGTGAGAGGGCGACGTCCTAGGCCGCTAGACTATGGGGCCGTCTTATGCGACTTGTTTATTATAAAATAAATCCGCCCGATTGTCAACCTTTTTTTGAAAAAAATTTAATTTTTATATAATAAAATGTCCGCAAAACGGTTTACCCGGTCACGCAATAACGCAAACGGGTAAACCGTTTTACCTGCAAATTCTTCACCGCAGAAGTACTCTCCGCGCTCACAAAATCGAAGCTTCTCCCGGATTTCTCTCACAGGGATTTTACATCTGTAATCTGTCCGGTTTCCATATTAATTGTCAAAATCAGAGGAACGTTTTTTGCATCGCAATAGATTTGCAAATTTTCCCCGTCAAAAGTTGGTATTCGTGTTTTCCATGAATACTCGTTAAGAGGTTCTACTGCAAGATATGATATATGAAGCTCGTAGAGCTGTTCCTTCAGATTAAAACGCTTTTCATCTTCTCCCTCACGTTTCAGCACAAAATCATCAACTACGCCATAGGTAGTAGCCGGATATCCTATGTACCAGTGCCGCCCAAACAGATAGTTATCATATTTTCTAGGGGGCAAGGTATTCCAAAGCTGCCAATAATTCCACTCAGGGCGTACAGCATCAGCAGTATTAATTACAAGTCCTTTTATCTTATCAAAGCTGTAGTCCCAGTCGAATACATCGTATGCATATTCCCATGTCAGCGGAAGATATGTTACACCGCGAAAATTCAACAGGGGGTATTCATCGGAAGAATTTTCAACCCTGATGCCATTGCCTATATAAATCTGGTATTCTGCAACAGCGGCGGAATATTTTTTCCCATGACGGTTTTTTACTGCTGCAATATCGTTTTCAAGAATTTCCGAACGGGTTGCGCTGTTACCTACATAAAACCTATCAGGCCTGACAACATCATATCCGTAAGGTCTGAATTCTGTTACAAGCCCCATAAATCGATTCATATTCCAGGAAAGAGGAATATATGTAATATCTTTACATACAATTGGCGGATATTCGCTGTTTTCGCTGTCAAGAATTTCCCCGTTGAGAGTAATATCAAAATCGGGAATTGTGACAAAAACATCTGCTGCAAAGCCCTGAATCCGAAAACAAAGAATCATAAAAATCATTCCGAAAAGTATTCTTGCATATTTCATAGAAAAACCTCCCCTTTAACGCTATAAAAATTCAATTTTATCAGCCTCCGGCTGCATGTTTTTTATAGTCCCCCGGAGTTTTCCCAGTGACGCGCTTAAACGCATGATAAAAATTCGACGTGTTGTTAAATCCGCACTTCAGAGCAATTTCAAGGCGCGTCATCGAGGTTGTTTCGATATATTCTATTGCGCGTTCAATCCGTTTTATCGTTATGTATTCCCACGGCGAAATTCCGTTAAGCTTTCGGAACTGACATGAAAAATATGTTTTGCTCATATGTGCAACATCCGAAAGAACTTCAAGCGTAAGCTCGTTTTCAAGGTTATTATCGATATAGTTGATTGCCTTATCTATATAATGAAGCGTTTGCGAGCTTCCGGATATCGTTTCATCCGACAAATCGTTTCCGCACAGGCGCGTCATCTCTATCAGCGCCGCCAGAAGCTCGATTTTCACCATCGTTTCATACTCCGGCAGGCAATCAGTAAATTCCTTTTCAATTTTATGCAGAAGACCGCGGATAACCTGCGTTCCCCACTCATCTGCGGAAAGCTTGGGTGGCAGGCTGCGGCTGCGGCTGAAAAAGATGCGCATAAGATCAATATTTGATATTCCGAAATTTTCCGACCAGATAAAACGCGGCTCAAAATGCACGTTCAGGAAATTGGTTTCGCACTCCAGCTCCGTTATCCAGTGAAATTCGTCCGTGCTGAAATAAAATATATCGCCCGAACCGAAACGAAACGCGCCGTTTTTTGTTGAATAAACTCCGCTGCCCTCAATAACCATGGTTATCTCAAACGCAGTGTGATGATGGCGGCTGAATATGCCGAGCTCGGGAGAAACGGACGAGCGGAACACGCGCAGAAGCGCGCCGCCAGTCAGCGGAGATACAATGCGTCTGTCGCTCCATATTTTCTTATTCTGAGCTGCATCCGTACCCGTCACCGCAAGTCCCTCCCCTTACGTCAAAAACATAATATATTTGACATATATCTGAATATAATTGATGAATAATACACTTTTCAATGATATTATATAGGTAAATGTGTTAAATGTCAAATAATTTTAAAAGGAGAGATTCAAATGGCAAAGGTTGTTACCATGGGCGAAATAATGCTCAGACTGTCAACACCGAATTTTGAAAGATTTTTGCAGGCGGACGAATTTGACGTTTGCTACGGCGGCGGCGAGGCAAATGTTGCCGTATCGCTGGCAAACTACGGTCACGACGCGGAATTTATCACAAAAGTTCCCGAAAATCCGATTGGCGACTGTGCTGTTGCGGCGCTTCGCAAAATGAACGTTGAAACGAAAAATATTGCACGCGGCGGCGAAAGGCTCGGAATATATTTCCTTGAATCGGGAGCTGCAATGCGCGCTTCAAACGTTGTTTATGACCGAGCACATTCCTCCATTGCAACGGCAGCGGCAGCAGATTTTGACTTCGACAAGATTTTTGACGGCTGCGACTGGTTTCACTTCACGGGAATTACACCGGCAATCTCCGACTCCGCGGCAGAGCTTACCGAAATTGCTCTTAAGGCGGCAAAGGGAAAAGGCGTTAAGGTTTCATGCGACCTGAACTTCAGAAAGAAGCTTTGGACAAGCGAAAAAGCTCAGCGCATTATGACAAATCTTATGCAGTATGTTGACGTTTGCATCGGTAATGAAGAAGACGCGGAAAAGGTTCTCGGCTTCAAGCCCGGAAAAACGGACGTTACAAGCGGCGAGCTTGAGCTTGCAGGATACAAGAGCATATTTGAGCAGATGGTTGAAAAATTCAACTTTGAATATGTAATATCCTCCCTGAGAGTTTCTCATTCCGCTTCCGACAACGGCTGGTCTGCTTGCATATACAGCCGCGATACAAAGGAATTCTACCATTCGCGCGAATACAGGATTCACCCGATTGTTGACCGCGTTGGCGGCGGTGACAGCTTTGCTGCCGGCGTTATCTGCGGAATGCTTGACGGACGCGATTTCAAAACCGCGCTTGAGTTCGGCGTTGCGGCTTCGGCGCTGAAGCACACAATCCCCGGCGATATGAACATTGTTACACGCGCAGAGGCTGAAAATCTTATGGGCGGCGACGGCAGCGGCCGCGTTCAGAGATAAAACGAAAGGATGTTTGAAATGGATATATTAAAGGAAATATCTAATATCGGTATAATTCCGGTTATCAAAATCAACGACGCTTCCAAAGCTGTTCCGCTTGCAAAGGCTCTTATCGACGGCGGTCTTGCAGCAGCCGAGGTTACCTTCAGAACCGACGCAGCCGAGGAAGCTATCAGAGCAATATCCAAAGCATTCCCCGACATGATTGTCGGTGCAGGCACGGTTCTTACGATTGACCAGGCGCAGCGCGCGCTTAACGCCGGCGCTAAGTTCATCGTAAGCCCCGGCTTCAACCCCAAGGTTGTTAAGTGGTGTCTTGAGCAGGGCGTTACGCCGCTTCCCGGCATCAACACACCTTCCGAAATTGAGCAGGCGCTGGAGCTCGGGCTTAAGGTTGTTAAGTTCTTCCCTGCCGAGCAGAGCGGCGGTCTTGCAAAAATCAAAGCAATGTCCGCTCCCTACGGCGGAGTTAAGTTCATGCCTACCGGCGGAATCAACACGGAAAATGTTTGCGAATACCTTGCAAGCAATAAAATACTTGCATGCGGCGGAAGCTTCATGGTTAAGGAAAGCTACATAGATAACGGCAACTGGGACGAAATTACGGCGCTCACCAAGAAAGCCGTTGAGCTTATGCTCGGGCTTGAAATTGCGCACATCGGCATCAATAACGAAAACGAAGCTGAGGCTAAGGCAACAGCCGAGGCTATGGCGCTTGTTATGGGTAAATCCATTGAGCGCGAAAGCGCAAAGGGAATGTTTGTCGGCGCTCAGTTTGAGATAATGAAGTCGCATGGACCGGGAAAATGCGGACATATTGCAGTTGCCGCAAACAACGTTGAACGCGCTATATATCATCTTTCCAGGAAAGGCATTGAGTTTGACGAAGCAAGCGCAACATTTAACGATGACGGAACAAGAAAGTTTATCTATCTTAAGAATGAGATAGGCGGCTTCGGTGTTCATCTTCTTCAGAAAAAGTAATTAATCCATCCTGAAATATGTGTCACAGCAAAACAGCGGCGTTTCACAAGAAGCGCCGCTGTTTTGCTATATATGCTTTTTCTCTTAAAGCCTTTTCTTAAGCTCTGCCTGCTGCTCCTCATACCCGGGTTTTCCGAGAAGCGCAAACATGTTTTTCTTATATGCTTCAACGCCGGGCTGATTAAACGGATTAACTCCGAGAAGATAGCCGCTGATGCCGCACGCCTTTTCAAAGAAGTAAATCAGATTGCCGAGGCAGTATTCATCCATCTTTTCAGCATGAATAACAAGGTTCGGAACATCGCCGTCGGTGTGCGCGAGAAGCGTTCCGTTAAACGCCTGCTCATTTACAAAGCTCATATTCTCGCCTGCAAGGAAGTTCAGACCGTCAACATTGTCGGCATCCTCCTTAATTGCAATATCCTTGCGCGCATTATCAAAGAAAAGCACCGTTTCAAACATTATGCGCATACCCTGCTGAATATACTGACCCATTGAGTGCAAATCGCTCGAAAAGTCAACCGCAGCCGGGAAAATGCCTTTGTTATCCTTGCCCTCGCTCTCGCCGAAAAGCTGCTTCCACCACTCGGCAAAATAATGAACCTGCGGCTCATAGTTTACCATGATTTCGGTGGTCTTGCCCTTGCGGTAGAGTGCGTTCCTTGCGGCAACATATTTGTAGCAGTCATTTTTCTCAAGGTCACGTTCGGAATATTCATGCATTGCGTCGCGCGCACCCTCCATCAGTGCGTCAATATCAGCGCCCGAGGCTGCAATCGGAAGAAGTCCGACAGCCGTAAGAACGCTGTAACGTCCGCCGACCTCATCGGGAACGACAAAGGTTTCATAGCCCTCCTCATCGGCAAGCTTTTTCAGTGCGCCCTTCGCCTTATCGGTTGTTGCGAAAATTCTTTCGCGCGCGCCCTCCTTGCCATACTTTTCAATCAGCATTTCGCGGAATATGCGGAATGCGATTGCAGGCTCTGTTGTGGTTCCGCTTTTTGATATAATATTAACCGAGAAATCAATATCCTTAACGGTTTCGATAAGGTCCGCAAGATATGTTGAGCTTATGCTGTTTCCCGCAAAGAAAATCTGCGGAGCGCCGCCGCGCGCGTCCTTATTGATATTATAAAAATTGTGATGAACCATCTCGATTGCCATTCTTGCACCGAGATATGATCCGCCGATTCCGATAACGATAAGCGCCTGCGAATTGCTTCTTATCTTTGCGGCAGCCTTTTTAATGCGGTCATATTCCTCACGGTCATAGTCTTCGGGAAGCTTTACCCATCCGAGGAAATCGCTTCCCTCTCCCGTGCCGCCGTGCAGAATGTCGTGCGCCTGACCGATAAACGGTGCAAGCGACTTTATTTCCTCTTTTGAAATAAACTTTTCTGCCTTAGAGGCATCAAATCTAATCTTAGTCATTGAAAAGCTCCTTCTTTCCTGTTATTCGCCGAATCCGTTGGGATTCTTGCTCTGCCAGTTCCACGAATCGGCGCACATTTCGTCAATTCCGCGCGTTGCCTCCCAATCAAGCTCAGCCTTTGCCTTTGAGGGATCGGCATAGCAAACTGCAATATCCCCTGCGCGCGGAGGATCGATAACATACGGAATATCCTTTCCGCATGCCTTTGAAAATGCCTTTATTATTTCAATAACACTGTACCCGTGGCCCGTTCCGAGGTTATAAATGTAAACACCGGGATTGCCGGCTTTCTTTTCAACCGCCTTAACGTGACCGAGCGCAAGATCGACAACATGGATATAGTCGCGCACACCCGTGCCGTCCTTTGTGGGATACTTGTCTCCGAAAACATGCACCTTTTCAAGTCTGCCGACCGCAACCTGAGCAACATACGGAAGCAGATTGTTCGGGATTCCTTTCGGGTCTTCTCCGAGTGTTCCGCTCTTGTGAGCGCCGATCGGATTAAAATAACGGAGCAGCACAACGCTGAAACGCTTGTCGGCAAACTGAACATCCGTAAGAACTCTTTCAAGCATAAGCTTTGTCGTTCCGTAGGGATTTGTTGTCGAAAGCGGAAAATCCTCCTTTATCGGAACTGTTTTCGGAGAACCGTAAACAGTTGCCGAAGATGAAAACACAATGGAAAATACGCCGTGACTGCGCATAACGTCCAAAAGAGTAAATGTGCCCGTCATATTATTATGGTAATATTCAAGCGGCTTTTCAACCGATTCACCGACAGCCTTCAAGCCGGCAAAGTGAATAACCGCATCAATTTTATGCTTGTCAAACACTGACGACAGTGCGTCTCTGTCAAGAATGTCACAAACATAGAAGGGAAAATCCTTTCCTGAAACCTTTTTCACCGCGTCAATAGCCTTTTTGCTTGAATTGCAAAGGTTATCGACAACGACAATATCATGCCCCGCATTGAGCAGCTCTATACAAGTGTGGCTGCCAATATAGCCTGCGCCGCCGGTTACGAGAATTGTCATATCGATCACATTCCTTTCGGCATAGTCCGCGAAGCGGAGATATGCAATATATTAAGTCTGTTACAGCAAGTATATTTTACACCATTATATTATATAATGTCAAGTAAAAGGGGTGCATGATTATTGACTTTTTTTCCGACTGTAAAACAATTTATATCAAAAGCGCTTGTTCCCTTAGGAAGTACAATGTACATATACGGCGGCGGCTGGAACGAAAGCGACACGGGCGCCGGGGAAAGCGCGCTGTCAGCCGGCGCTTCGCCGTGCTGGAAAAGTTTTTTCGAAAGCAGCCGCTCCGACTATGATTTCCGCACCTGCGGCGGTTCGCGCACTTCGGGGCTTGACTGCACGGGCTATATCGGCTGGGCTGTTTACAATCTTTTTAACGACACGGATGGCAAAAAGGGATTTGTGTTCAAATCCTCCGTGCTTGGCGAAAGGCTTTCCGCGCTCGGGCTCGGCTCTGTCACCGATGAACGGTATATCGATTCGCGGCGCTGCGGCGACATTTTTTATTCCGAGAAACACTTTCATGCGTACATTGCCATCGGAGAATATACTGACGGCAGTGTTCTGCTGCTTCATTCAAGTCCGCCCGGCGTGATGCTGAGCGGAACAACAAGCGCACTCGGGAAATACGGCAGCCTTGCGCAAAGAGCGGCTGCTTTATACATGGCAGAGCATTGCCCCGAATGGGTAAAAAAGTACCCATGCAGTGACCGCGGCATCGATTACCTGCATGGATATAAAAGATTCAGATTTTACCGCGTTGTCGTTCCCGACCCCGATGGAATCACGGATTTGCCGCCGGACGCCGCACTCAGGCTTTGTCTTTAGCTTTGGATTCAAGCATAAGGCAAAAATCGCAGCAATCGCCGCTTTTCCCGAGCCCTGCTCTCTTATTCCTTATTATCTATTACATATATCACGCAGGCAAGCCCGGAAATAAGCGCAAACAATATCGAACCGCCCAATCCGTCTCCGAGCGCCGCTCCGGCAAAAAGTCCGGCTGCTGCGGCAAGAACCATAATTATAATTGCGCTGACTGTTCTGAATTTATTCATAGAATTGCCTCCCTGTATATTCGGATAGTGTCAGACAGACACACCGTTTTATATATTTTACCTCTCGTTAAAACCTTATTTTAGGAAAGCTCCACAATTTTTGCTTATATAGCAATAACCTCCCTTTTGCCGTATAATTGAGTTGCTCATCCTCTTTTTTCCGATACAGAGATTATTATACGTCTTGATTTTTCACTTGTCAAGCATTTTAAAGCGACTTTTTCGCATATCGCGGTAACGGAGTATATGCCGGGAATGAAGCCGAGGTGGGACGGACTTGAGATAAGCCCGTGCCTGCCGCAGGAAATGCTGCCGGCAAAGGTAACGCGTGTGTTCCGCGGCAAAACCTATGAAATTGAAATTA
>CAJJUC010000065.1 GCA_905195005.1 uncultured Eubacteriales bacterium
AATCCCGAAAGAACGGCTGAGCGGAAATTTAACAAGCATTGGGCGCATGTGTTCGGGTTTGTTATGCCTCAATCATATCGAGCAAATCGCTCTCGCTTATAACGCGAATGCCGAGCGCGTTTGCCTTTTCAAGCTTGCCGCCCGCCTCCTCGCCGGCAAGAACATAATCGGTTTTTTTGCTTACCGAGGACGACACCTTTCCTCCGTGCTCCTTTATTATATTTCCTGCCTCGGCGCGCGAGAACGTCGGCAGCGTTCCCGTCAGAACAAAGGTTTTGCCTGAAAAAACGCCCTCCTTTTTCTCCGTATGACATTCGAAGTTCACGCCGAAGCTGCGCAATTTTTCCACAATGTCAATATTCTGTGGCTCGGAAAAGAAGTGAATTATGCTGTCGGCAATTATTCCGCCGACGTCGGGAACGGCTGCAATTTCCCCGGCAGACGCTGCAATAAGCGCGTCAAGCGTTCGGAAATGCAGCGCAAGCTGTGCTGCGCATTTTGCGCCGACATGGCGGATTCCGAGCGCAAATATAAGACGTTCAAGCTCATTGTATCTCGATTTATCGATTGCCGCGATAAGATTGTCGGCGCTCTTTTCACCCATTTTGTCGAGGGGAATAAGCGCTTCGCGCTCAAGCGCGTACAAATCTGCGGAGGACGAAATAAGTCCGTTATCGAGCAGCTGGTTGACAATTGCCGGTCCCAGCCCCTCTATATCCATTGCCGCACGCGACGCAAAATGAATGATATTGCGCGAAAGCTGCGCCGGGCATTCGCCGCCCGTGCAGCGATATGCCGCTTCGCCCTCCTCGCGGTAGACATCGCCGCCGCAGACGGGGCATTTTTCCGGCATATTGAAAACAATTTCGTTTCCGCTGCGCTTTTCCTTTACAACAGAAATCACCTCGGGGATTATATCGCCTGCTTTCTGCACAATAACCGTGTCGCCTATTCTTATATCCTTTTCGCGGATATAGTCGATATTGTGCAGCGTTGCGCGCGAAACGGTTGTTCCGGCAAGGCGAACGCTGTCGAGCACGGCGTTCGGAGTGAGAACTCCCGTTCTTCCGACCTGAACGGCGATGTCGCGCAGAACCGTTTCCTTTTGCTCCGGCGGATATTTATATGCCACAGCCCAGCGCGGACATTTGACGGTCTGCCCGAGCGCCGCGCGCTGCCGCAGGGAATTTACCTTTATAACCGCGCCGTCAATGTCAAAATCAAGCTTGCCGCGGTTTTCACCGATGCGCACAACCTCCGCAAATGCGTCCTCAATTGTTTTATACACCTCGCGGTCGGGCACAGTTTTAAAACCGAGATATGAAAGATAATCAAGCGCCTCCTTATGGGTTTCGAGCGTTTTTCCCTCAATCCTCTGAACGTTGAACACGAATATATCAAGCCGCCGCTCCGCCGCAACCGAGCTGTCAAGCTGGCGCAGGCTGCCTGCCGCCGCATTGCGCGGATTTTTAAAGGGCTTCTGCTCGCGCTCCTCGCAAAGCTCGTTCAGGCGCAGAAAGCTCGAGTGCGGCATATACACCTCGCCGCGTACCTCAATATACGGAAGAGGCTCCTTTAGCTTCAGCGGAATGGTTCGGATGGTTTTCAGATTTTCTGTAACATCCTCGCCGGTTATTCCGTCGCCGCGCGTTGAACCGCGGAAAAAATATCCGTCCCTGTATTCAAGCGACACGCTGAGTCCGTCAATTTTAAGTTCCGTCACATATTCCGCCTTTTCTCCGAGCGTTTCCTCCGTTTTCCGCCCGAAATCAATCACGCTTTCACGGTCGAAAACGTCCGTCAGGCTCTGCATCTGAACCTCATGCGTAACGGTTTCGAATCCATCGAGAATTTTTCCGCCGATTCTCTGCGTCGGTGAATCGGGCGTTACAAGCTCGGGGTGCTCCGCCTCCATTTTCTTCAGCTCATTCATAAGCCTGTCGTATTCAAAATCCGAAATTTCTGGCTCGTCCATCGTATAGTAAAGATTGCTGTGATAATTAATCAAATCACGCAGCTCATTAATATTCATATCCACACCTCAATATCACATTTTCTGTCTGAACACAAAAATGAAGCAGCGGCTTTGCCGCTGCTTCGGACTACTCAAAATCAGGCCTTCCATGAGGTTCCGTCACTGAACACAACCTCAAGCACTTTAAGATTCTTTATACCTGCGGCAACGCTTCCGTTTTTAACCACCCATGCCGCACGCTTGCTTTCGCACGGGGTCATTTCAAGCTTTTCAACGAAATACGAGCCCGAATTTGTTTCGACAACGTTTCCTGCAGCATCGCATATATCAAAATTAACCTTGAAGGACTGAATCCTGCTGTTGCTTACATTTCTGTATTCAAGAACGATGAGCTTCTTTCCGTCCTTATCGGCAAACCAGTAGTTTATAAAGCCGAGCGGTGAATTTGCCGCCGTTCTCCACGAATCCGTCACCTGAGTGCGCAGATAGTAAAGCATTGAAACATATTCGGATTCCGTTTTTTCAAGCTTTGTGATTGCATTCTGAACCATTTCAAACGCCGCTTCATACTTCTTTGCTTCGAGCAGCTGCGTTGCTCCGCTCACATCGCCCTTGCCGAACGCCGCATATGCATAAACCGCCTCATCATAAGCAGAGTACCACCCCTCAGACTTTGCGGCTTCCGCATTTGCGGAAAGGATATCCTTTTTGTTTCCGTCCGCGTCATATACAGTTACATATGTTCCGTCGGGCTTTGTTTTTGTCCAGCCGGCATTTAAGTATTTCGAAAGCTCGCTTTCGCTGATAATCTTTGATTCTCCGGCTTCGTTGTAAACCGTTACCGTTGAATTGCCGGACGGCTCGCTCGGAGCTGAAGCGTCTGTCTTATCCCAGCCGAGCGCCTTGTACATTTCAAACTGATATGCCGGAACAGTGATTATCGGGCCGTTCGGCAGCAGCATAATCGTAACCTTGTCGCTCGCCGGTGTTTGCGAATCGGTCTTTGTTCCGTCAGTTTTGGTATCATCGGTTTTTGGGTCAGCCGATGTCTGCGCTTTCACAAACCAGCCGACTTTTTTATAATCCTCAACCTTGTCGGCGCGAACGGTGATTGTTCTGCCGTCGGCAGCATACATTTCCACGGGTTTATCCTTAAACCACCCCATTCCCTCGGCAGTGTATGCCGCAACCTGGCTTTCATCAACCTCTATGGTGCGGTTGTCGAGCGAATAAAGCGTGACATTGGCGGCAAGCGCCGACGCTGCTGTGCAGGCAGTGATTGCAGCCGTCAATACGGCTGTTAACGTTTTTTTCATATTCAAAGCCCCCTTCGCCTTGTATATTAATATTATAACTCAAATATAATGCAAGGTCAATCAATAAATTATTAAATATTTATTTCCGCTCGTTCAGCGGAACATATGCCCTCTCCGGTGCAACCGAGGTGTACGCCGGGCGGATAATTTTATTCGCGTTCACAAGCTCCTCAATGCGGTGCGCACTCCAGCCGGAAATTCTCGCCGCTGCGAACACAGGCGTATAAAGCTCCTCGGGCAGATTCATCATCGAATACGCAAAGCCGCTGTAAAAATCGATGTTCGGGCTTACACCCTTATAGATTCTGCGGCGCTTTCCTATAATATCGGTTGCAAGGCGTGCAACGCTGTTGTAAAGCTCGTATTCGTCGCTGCGCCCTTTTTCCGCCGACAGATAGCCGACATACTGCTTGAATATTTCCGCACGCGGATCGGACACGGAGTAGACCGCGTGTCCCATTCCGTAGATAAGCCCCGATTTATCGAAAGCCTCCTTTTCAAGAATTTTAACGAGGTACGCGCTGACCTCATCGTCATCCTTCCAGTCGGAAACGTGCTTTTTTATGTCCTCAAACATTTTATGAACTTTGATATTCGCTCCGCCGTGCTTCGGCCCCTTCAGCGAGCAAAGCGACGCTGCCGTTGATGAGTATGTATCCGTGCCTGACGAGGTTACAACATGCGTTGTGAAAGTTGAATTGTTACCGCCTCCGTGCTCCGCATGAAGAACGAGCGCCATATCGAGCAGACGCGCCTCAAGCGGCGAAAACGACTGATCCGGGCGAAGCAGAAGCAGAATGTTTTCCGCCGTTGAGTACTTTTTTTCGGGATTGTGAATATACAAGCCCTGCTTCATTATGTAATGGTTGTATGCCTGATATGCATACACCATCAGAAGCGGAAAATTCGCAATAAGCTGAATCGACTGGCGCAGAACGTTCGGGATTGACAAATCGTTTGCGTTTTTGTCATAGGAATAAAGCGTGAGCACGCTGCGCGCAAGCGAGTTCATAATGTCGCGGTTCGGCGCTTTCATAACAACATCGCGCACAAAATTCCGCGGCAGCGTTCTGTAGGTCACGAGCAGCTCATTAAATTCCTTCAGCTCCTCAGCGTTCGGCAGCTCGCCGAATAAAAGCAGGTACACCGTTTCCTCAAACCCGAAGCGGTTGTCCTTTAAAAAGCCGCTGACAATATCGTTGATGTTTATTCCGCGGTAATAAAGCTCACCCGGGCAGGGCACGCTTTCCCCGTTTATTATTTTTGAAGAATTTATGGTTGAGATTTCCGTCAGTCCGGTAACAACGCCCTTTCCGTTCAAATCTCTGAGTCCTCTGTTTACATGATGCTTTTCATAAAGCTCCCGGTCAATCACACCGTTTTTCAGGCATTTTTCCGACAGCGAGAAAATTGCGGGCGTTATCTCCGAATAATTCTTTACCGGCATACGGTCATCTCCTTTATCTGGTATACGTCACGAAACGCAAATCGGTTTCGAAAATATTATATATTAATTTTACCTTGTATTTTTTAAAAAGTCAAATGTTTTTTACGGAAACAGCCTTTACCGACAAAATTTGTCAGTCAACGGAATATGCTTCCGTTGCTCCGCCGGACGAGGTATAAAGCTTGTTTAAGCTGTAGGTCACGCCATTCTGCGTTATATTAAACGTGACATACTTCATCCTTTCAACCTTTTCGGAAAGCGAGGAAAAGTCCGATTCGTCGGCGAGCGCAATATAACGCACCCCGTTTTTTATGAATGAGAGATTTTCGTTTCCGTTATACACCACGAAAACATTTTTGTTTTTCGCAATATCCGACAGATAATCGCGGAAAACATCCGATTCGAGAGTGTCGGAAAAAATCGGAGCGTCCTTCAGAAGCACAAAAATGTTTTTTTCGGAAGCGGAGGAAATTGCAGCCGTCAGCTTGCTCCATTGCTGATTTTTAAGCGAACCTCCGCTCATTACAAGCGACACGGCAAGCGAGTCCGAAAAACGCGTTTCGCTGTAGCCGTCCGCCGTTAATGGGCTGACGCCGTTCGGGGTGATATCCGAAAGCACTGTGCCGCCCAATATTGCGCTTGCCGAAGCGTCACCCAGCGTTTTTGCTGCGGCAGCATAGTTTATTCTGCCGAAAAGTGTGTTTACGGGTGCACCGGCAAACACGGTAAAACGATACCCGTCATGCGCGGAGGATTTAAGCCCGTCACGCGTTACAGCATCGGTCACTGCGGCGCTGCCTGCGCTTCCGCAGCTTACCGATATGCTGCGGCGCACATCACCGCAGGACAGCACAAGCTCGCCAAAGCCCTCGCGCAGAGCCGTTATTTTTCCGTTGTCAAACGAAAGCAGCGTCAAATCGCATGACGGCTTCAAAAGCGATATGTCGCGCACTTGGGCGGTATTTCCGTCTTTATCATAAACGGAAGCAATGCTCTGCGATATGCCCTCCCCCTTTTTCAGGGTTATACTTTTATTGGTAAGGATTCCGTAAACATCGTTTATCACGTTAAACACACAGGAGGTCTGCCAAACATCGTTGCAGTACAAATCGGCAACCGTTTCGCCGCCGCTGCCAGCATAAAACACATTATTTTCAATTCTGCCGCTGCCCTTTGATATAACCCATTTCAGCTCGTACGAATTATCGGACGGCGTGTTGTAGTTCGCATCGTAGGGGATAACATTTATTTTTACGCTGTCCCCGGCAAGAACGTTGTTTGCCTCGGGCTTCACCTCAAAACCGGCAGCCTTTCCCGGTTCTGCCGATGATGTTACGGCAACTGCATTGATAACCTTTCTGTTTTCGCTCGGATAATTTACTGTATGAAGCTCGCTGTTGTCAATCGTTTTGCCGACCATTCGCGTTGAGCCGCCGCCGTCCAGGTTCATGGCATTAACGCAGCCGAGCTCGAGGCATATGTCCGCAAGCGCGTCAAGCGTTACTCCGCGGCTGACGCGCTGCCTGCCGTCCACCGTAATGAGATACACAACCGTGCCGTCGGCATTTGTTCCCACAGCCGTGCGCGGATTAATTCCGTTTACACTGTGCGTTATTTTCGTTTTCTTGCCGCCCGACAGCAGCATTGTACCGCCGCCGAAAGCCGTTTTCGCGTTTTCAATCGACGGCGCTGCCGAAACATCGAGCTTGACCTTATCCCCAACGTTCATATTTTCATTTAAGAACGGCGTCATTGAATCGTCAATCGCGAGAATATACCCGTTTTCGGGAATCGTCACCGTGCCGCCCATGCTTGTGCCCTTTGCCGAAACCGTGCCGTCCGTCACGGTAACGACCGTTATCCCCTGCGGAAGATACGGCGATGTCCCCCCGTTGTAATCCGCCGTGTACATAAGCAGCGCACCGTAATACTTTGTGGGCTTGTTGATATGCGTCACTGCCATAACCGCACCGTTTGCGGCTGAAAGATATGCCGAAAAGCTTATATACGAAAGGCTGAGAGAATTTCCGCTGAGAATACCGGCAGCCATTGTTGACGTGTCGATATGCGACTGCAAGAGCTTTCCGCCCTTAACTTCAATGCCGAGACTGAAATTCTGCGAGCCGCTGTAATATGAAAAGAAATCCGCATTTGTTGCCGCAACAACGCCCGGAACTGTTTTTGCAAGATTATCCATAAGGTCAACCTTGTCGCAGCCGGACGGATTTTTAAGCAGAGAAAGGCTGAGGCTTTCGTTTTTGAGATCGGCTTCAACGCAGTTGATATTCAGTGCGTAATCCCCGTAAAACCGCCTGATGTTCCGAAGCTTTGCACCGCCGGGCATTTTTGTTTCCGTTGCGTAGGAATAAATGCCCTCGGCAGCTGCGCCGGACGATATTAAAAACACAGCGGCGCAGAGCGCCGCAATTATTTTCTTCATGCAAATCATCTCCCATTTAATTATACAGCAAAACATTCTGCATTTCAATAGGAAAAACATGACTTTGTTAATATTCGTCAAGGCTTTTAAATTCATACCCTTGGGCGCGCGCTTTATCGATGATGTTTGCGAGTGCGTCGGCATTGCCCTTTGAAACGGCGTGAAGAAGCAGCACGCATCCGTTATGCAGATTTGAAAGCACATTTTTCTCAGCCTCTGCGGCGGAAACATCGTTTTTCCAATCCACATAGGCAAGTGACCAAAAGGTGTTTATATATCCGAGGTCATTGGTTATTGCAAGTGTTCTTTCGCTGTACTCCCCTTTCGGCGGACGGAGATATTTGCATCTTTGCTTGCATACTCCGTAAACAAGGCGGTCAAGCTCGTTTACTTCGTCATATATTTCCTTTACCGTTGAAACCGACGGCAGCGAAGGATGGTTCACCGTATGGTTGCCGATAATATGCCCCTCCTTTGCCATTCGCATGATAAGCTCGGGCTCACCCTTGACATACGGACCCGTAACAAAAAATGCAGCGGGAACGCTTTTTTCCTTAAGCGTGTCGAGAATCAGCGAGGTATAGCCGTTTTCGTACCCCTCGTCAAAGGTCAGATAGAGCGCCTTTTCCTTTTCGCTTCCCATATAAATGCAGTTATACTTATTCATCATCTCGGTTTGCTGCGGCGTAAATTCGGGGCGACTGTCCGTTCTGCGGAAGCCCCAGCCGCAAAACGTGTTTGACAGCGCACTGTAGCGCGCGTCGCCCTGCGGCGGCAATGATTTTGCCGTTTCCGCCGTTTTTTCACCGCCCGCGCAGCCGCAAAGCGCGGTCAGTATAAAAAATGCAGCGGCTAAAGATGTTGTTCTTTTTATTATATTGTTCAGCATGCAAAAACCTCCGAAACAAAAAAATACCACCGTATGTAACTACAGTGGTATTTTATTCTTATTCTGCGCGGTTTATTACCTTGCGTTTTTCTTTCCGCTTGCTTTCCACCAAGCCCAGAAGGGACCTGCGATAAACAGTGAGGAATACGTTCCGGCGATAATACCCACAATAATCGGAAGCGCAAACTCACGGATTGAGTCAACGCCCATTACATAGAGCACGCCGATTGTGAACAGTGTTGTAAGCGACGAATTGATAGCTCTGAAATATGAGCTGCGGATTGCGTCGTCGGCAATCTCGTCAAACGAAGCTTTTTTCATTGTCCGCTGATTTTCACGCACGCGGTCGAATACGATAATCGTTGCGTTAATCGAATAACCTACAATCGTAAGCACAGCGGCAATAAAGCCTGTGTTTACCGTGAAGCCGAACAGCGCATAGAAGCCGAGCATAATCATAACGTCGTGCGTGAGAGCAAGCACTGCGCTTGAGCCCGACTGGAAGTCGAAACGGAATGTGATATAGACAAGCATGAGCACAATTGCAAGAAGGATTGCCTTAAGCGAATCCCCGATAAGTCTTCCGCTTACCGTTCCGCTTACTTTGTCGTTTGCAAGAACGTTTTTCTGCTTAAGATTGAAAGCGGATTTCATATCGTTGATGATTTTATCGCTCTGCTCATTCGTAAGCTCAACTGTCTTTATCGAAACGTCATTTTCTCCGGTTTTCTGAATTGTTATATCGTTGGAACCGGAGGCTTCCTTAACGATGCCGCGGATCTGATCCTCAACCTTTGAGGAATACTGCGTTTTTCCGAGATTGAACTGAAGTGTGTTACCGCCCGTGAAGTCGATGCCGTAGTTAAGACCTCTCACAAAGAGAAGAATAATGCTCAGCACAACGAGGAATCCCGAAATTGAGAAGAATATTTTTCTTTTTGATGTGGGTGATGAAAACATTATGCATCCCTCCTTTTAGCTATTCCGTAAAGTACGGGATTTTTAATGCCGAAGCCGACAATCTGCTTAAGAAGGAACTTTGTAAGCGTTACGGCGGTCAGCATGCTGATAACAATACCGATAAACAGAGTTACGGCAAAGTTCTTAACAGTACCTGTACCGAAGATATAAAGTACAACTGCCGCAATAATCGTTGTTACGTTGGAGTCGATAACGGCGGTTACGGCTCTGTTAAAGCCTGCGTTCACGGCTGCACCAACGCTCTTTCCTGCACGGAGCTCGTCCTTGATTCTCTCAAATATAACTACGTTTGCGTCAACAGCCATACCGATTGAAAGGATAACGCCGGCAATACCGGGAAGCGTAAGCGTTACGCGGAATTTTGTTACGAAGAAGCCTGCCATAATAAGCGTTACGAGCGAGATATAAGCGATAAGGCTGATATCCGCAACAAGGCCGGGCAGACGGTATACAAGCAGCATGAATATCATAACGAGAATGATGCCGATAAGCGCTGCTTTAAGCGATGTTGAAAGCGCCTTTGAACCAAGTGTCGGACCAACGCTTCTGAGCTCTGCGTCCTTAAGTGAGAACGGGAGCTGACCGGAGCTGATGAGGTTTGCAACAGACTCCGCCGCTTCGGCAGTATAGCCGCCTGTGATAACGCAGCTGTCACTGTCAATAACCTCTTTAACGCTGGGGCTCATCTGAACCTCGCCGTCAAGAGCAATGCTTATATAGTTCTTGTTTTCGGAAGTTGCGGCAACCGCTTTTTCCGTTGCCTCCTTAAATACCTTCTGACCTTCCTTTGAGAAAGAAAGCTGAACATAATATTCGTTCGAGCCGCCCTCGCTGATCTGCCCGTACTTGCTTACAGCGCCCGAAACATATTTCTTTGAGCCGTCCATGATAACATTCTTGTCAGCGTCAAGAAATTCAAGCTTTGCCGTTGCGCCGATCATTTTAACAGCTTCCTGCGGATCATCGATATTGGGGATCTCAACGCGGATGCCCGTGTCGCCCTGGCGCGAAATTGTTGCTTCGGAATATCCCTCAGCGTCAAGACGCGCGCGGATAATGCTTTCGGCAGCGCCCATTTCGTCGCTTGTTACCTTGCTGAGATCCTTAACGTCGGGCTCGAACACGATTATCGAACCGCCGACAAGGTCAAGACCCTGTTTAATACCTTTTTCTTTGTCAAATGTGCTCGGCACTTCAATATTGCCGATTTTCACATCGAAAGCAGAGATGTACGCTATGGCTAAAATAAGAACCATTACAAGCAAAAATGAAATAACGTTTTTTGCTTTCATCTGATTTCCTCCTTAATTTTTTATTTTACTAATATATATTTTTGCGTTTGCCGCTCTTTTCACGGTGCACGCCTTAATATACTGCACAGAAATTCCGAAAATGCCGCCTGCGCAACCGGCTCGGGTGCAGACTCGCTCCGGAGCTTGTCCGCTCCAAAGCCCAAGGCAGCGCCCGGAAGCGTGCTGTTCCATGCAAAATCATGCGGCTCGGGCACGTTTCTGAGCGCGCAGTCCGTGCCGCTGCCGACGCTCGTGCTCGCACTGCCGTCCGATTCGTCTGCCGAAACGGCGTCACCGCGGCTGTTTTCATAGCGCTCGGCGGCACAGATCCCTCTCAGTGCCGCAATTCCGGAAGAAGCCGAAAAAACCGTCAGCACGGCGATGATTGACAAAATCGCGGTTATTCTCTTTGTTCGCATCCGACAGCACCTCCCGAAGCAGACGACCCGGCACAAATATTTTTAAATTTTTTCGCCGGATTTTATCCCATAAATTCATTATATAGGAAAACACCCGTATAGTCAATACAAAACACGCTTTTCAAAACAAAAACCCCTGTGACCATCTACCACAAGGGTTTTTGCGATTATTTTATGATTATTTCATCATTGAAGCAACTTCGTCAGCGAAGTTTTCTTCCTTCTTTTCAAGACCTTCGCCCTTTTCAAGACGGATATAGTCAACGATTTCAATTGTTGTTCCGAGTGCGGAAGCAGCTTCCTTTGTATAAGCCGTAACGCTCTTATCGGGATCCTTTACGAACGGCTGGTCAACAAGGCAAAATTCCTTGTAATACTTCTGAATACGGCCTGCAACCATCTTCTCTGCGATTGCGGCAGGCTTTCCTTCGTTTATTGCCTGAGCTGTGAGGATTTCTTTCTCCTTATCGAGAACCTCTGCCGGCACATCCTCGCGTTTTGTATAACGCGGATATGCTGCAGCAACCTGCATTGCAATGTCCTTTGCATATGTCTTAAATTCCTCTGTTTCAGCCTTGGAGGCGTCACCGAGGTTAAACTTAACCAAAACGCCGATTCTGCCGCCGCCGTGAACATAGCCCACAAGTGTGCCCTCAAATCTGCCGAAACGGCGGATTCTCATGTTCTCGCCGATTGTAGCAATTTTTTCATTGAGAGCGTCCTTAACCGTCTGAGAGGGGTTTGCCGCATATTTCTCAGCCTCGAAAGCTTCAACGTCAGCCGGATTCTCGGCTATAATCTGCTTTGTGAGGTTTGATACAAATGTTCTGAACTCCGCATTTTTTGCAACGAAGTCAGTTTCGCTGTTTACTTCGAGAACAGCGCCGACATTACCCTCAATGATAACGTCAACAATACCCTCGGCAGCAATTCTGCCTGCTTTCTTGGCAGCGGAAGCAAGTCCTTTCTCACGGAGAAATTCAATTGCCTTAGCCTTGTCGCCGTCGCTCTCAACGAGCGCCTTTTTGCAATCCATCATGCCGCAGCCTGTCTGCTCTCTCAATTCCTTAACGTCCTGAGCTGTAAAATTCATAATATTTCAATCCTTTCTGCTCGCCGCAGCGCGGGCATAATCGTTTTTATGCCCGCCGTGCGAACCGGTTAATTATTCAAGAGTAATATCGATATTCTCTTCGGGAACGTCAGCTTCCTGCTTGCCTTCTCTGCCCTCAACAACAGCGTTTGCAATTGTCGAAACAACGAGCTTAACGGCGCGGATAGCGT
>CAJJUC010000066.1 GCA_905195005.1 uncultured Eubacteriales bacterium
TTGAAGCGCCTGAAACAATGGACGAGATGTATGAGGTTCTGACCGCAATCAAAAAGTCAGGAAAGGTTGATTTTCCGTATTCGGGTGATTTGTATCTTGCTGCGCTGTGGGGGCTTTTCTCAAGCGCGTATAATGTTCTTCCGGAGCTTTATGTGGATGGCAGCGAGGTTAAATTCGGCGCCGGGCACAAGGAATACAAGGAATTTCTTACAACAATGAATAAATGGTACAAAGAGGGGCTTATCGACAACGGTTTTGCAACGCTTGACGCAAAAACGATTGATTCCAATATGATTAACGGCTATGCCGCAATGACAAACGGCGCGGGCGGCTCGGGAATGGGCGTTTATATAACCACTGCGAAAAAGAAAAATCCGAAATATGACCTTGTTGCTCTTAAAACCCCGGTGCTGAAAAAAGGAACAAGACCGATGTTCGGAAATTATTCTCCGCAGGTATCGGGTCATTACACGGCGATAACAAAGGCATGCAAAAACGTTGAGGCGGCTATGAAGTATCTTGATTATCTGTATACGGACGAGGGGCACATGCTTGCCAACTTCGGAATTGAGGGTGTAAGCTACGAAATGAAGAACGGAGAACCCGTTTACACTGATTTTATTCTTAAAAATAAGGACGGAAAAAGCCCGAGCGATATGATGGCTCAGTATATGCTTTCGAGCGGAACGGGCGGCGGCTCGGTGGTTGACAAGCGGTATATCACACAATACTATCAGCTTGACAGGCAGCGTGACGCACTTGAAAAATGGAGCGATAACGACGCCGCAGAGCATGAAATGCCGATGCTGCATATAGACGCAAAAGACCTGTCAACGGTTTCGCGCCAGCTTACAGATCTTCAGACCTATACTCAGACAATGACGCTCAAGTTTATAATGGGAACAGAAAGCCTCGACAACTATGACAAGTTTGTTGAAGATCTCAAAAAAATGGGTATGGATAATGTTGAAAAAGCATATACAAAGGCGCTTGCCGCTTATTACAAGAAATAATAAAAAGGGTTGATACCAATATGTCAAAAAATACGCGCTCATGTGGAAAAGGACTCGGCAATGTGATTGCCCGGGATTTTCGGATTAACTGGAAATTATATCTGCTGGTGCTTCCGGTGCTTCTGTTTTACATAATATTCTGCTACAAACCGATGTACGGCGCTTTGATAGCATTTAAGGATTATACTCCCGGAAAGTCGTTTTTTGAGTGCCGATGGGTCGGACTTGAGCATTTTAAAAACTTTTTCAGCAGTATTTTCTTCGGACAGGTGTTTAAAAACACTGTGGTAATCAGTCTGGCAACGCTTGCAGTCGGATTTCCAATGCCGATAATACTTGCACTTCTCATTAATGAGGTTTCCTCAAAGTGGTTTGCAAAAACCGTTCAGACAATCAGCTATCTTCCTCATTTTATTTCCCTGGTAATTATTTGCGGTTTGATTAAGGATTTCACGGCGTCGAACGGTATTATTAACGATGTTATTGCCTTTTTCGGCGGAACAAGGGCGCCGCTTTTGAATAATCCGAAGCTGTTTGTGCCGATCTACGTTATATCGAATGTGTGGCAAGAGGTCGGTTGGGGCTCTATAATATATATTGCCGCAATTGCCGGAATTGATCCCTCGCTTTACGAGGCAGCGCAGATTGACGGCGCCGGCAGGTGGAGCCAAATGCTTAATGTCACGCTGCCGTCAATCATGCCGACAATAGTGATTCTTCTCATTATGGGAGTGGGCAATCTTTTAAATGTCGGCTTTGAAAAGATATTGCTTCTTTACAATCCCGTTATTTATGATACCGCAGATGTAATCAGCACATATGTTTACAGAAAAGGCATCATTGAGTATAACTACAGCTACAGCACGGCTGTGGGGTTGTTTAATTCAGTGATTAACTTTATGCTTCTTGTGACAACAAACTACATTGCGAAGAAAACCACTGAGAACTCTCTTTGGTAAAATGCAGCATTGTGAAAGGGATTGAATATTATGAAAACAAGCTTTTCAAGAAAAATATTTGTGATTTTTAACACAGTCATTCTGTCGCTCCTTATACTTGTAACGCTTTATCCTATATGGCACGTAATCTGTGCGTCCTTCAGCAACTACGATGAACTTATTGCGCACCGCGGAATCCTGCTTAAGCCTTACGGATTTACAACCGTTGCATACAGGCTGCTCTTCAGAAACAGGATGATTTACAGCGGACTGAAAAACACGGCTGCGGTAATCTTTTTCGGGCTTATTCTGAATATGGTTATGACAACAATAGGGGCGTATTTCCTTACAAGAAAAAATGTTTTCTGGCGTGATTTTATTATGATGGCAATCGTGTTTACCATGTATTTTTCCGGCGGAATCATTCCGTTTTACTTCACGGTTAAGGAGCTTCATATGGATAACACGCTGCTGTCGCTTATTATTCCGGCGGCGGTGAGCACATACAACCTTATTATTCTGAGAACAGCGTTTGCGGCAGTGCCGGAAAGCCTTGAAGAATCTGCGCGGCTTGACGGCGCGGGGCATCTGAGCATCATAAAAAATGTATATGTTCCGCTTGCGCTTCCTTCGCTTGCGGTTATTCTGCTCTACTATTTTGTTTCACATTGGAACTCATGGTTCAGCGCATCGATATTTCTTCGCGACCGTTCAATGTTTCCGCTGCAGCTTATAATGCGCGAAATCCTCATACAAAATTCTACCGAGGATATGCTTATAGGAACGGCAAGCGATCAGACAAATCAAGTGAGCGAGCTTATAAAATACGCCCTTATCGTTGCATCGCTGATACCTGTGATGTGTATATACCCGTTCATTCAGCGCTTTTTTGTAAAGGGCGTTATGATTGGTGCGGTTAAGGGCTGACGGAGGAAAGATATGAATTATAACGATGTTATAGGTGTAAAAATGAATTCGGAGGACAGCATAAGCAGCAGCGGAATATCACTCAGAGAAACGGCTGACAAAATCGCAGCCCATGTTGTGTCGAGCCGCCCCGGTATGAAGGTGCAGTGGCGTCCGTATATCGTGCAGGAGGGCGTTACATATGAAGGAATCTGTTCAAATATTGCTTTTGACGCAAAGGCATTTTATCCGTATGCGTCAGAGGGCGACTTTGTATATACCGGCTGCAATATTGAGCTTGAAAAGGACTTTCCTTATTCAATCAACATAATCGGAGCGACTGAGGTTTTCCTTGACGGAAAATGCCTGTTCTCATCATGGGAGCAGGCAAGCAGCAGCGAGAAAACAGGCGAATATGTTTGCATTCCTCTTAACTTACATAAAGGCGACAGAAACCGCCTTGTTATCAAATGCGTTTGCACTGCCGGCAATTTCGGATTTAAACTCAATATATCTCCTCCGAGGTGCGCCAGCCTTTGGGCGAGCTTCTATCTTTGCCATGCAAATGTTACGCTGCCGATAAGCGGGCTGGAAAAAGAGGAGGGTATAGCCGTTTCAAAGCTTTTTACCGGGAACGGCGGCGCGGAAGAGGCATACCTGAAAAAAACCGATTTTATTGAACATGAGGAATATGTTTATCCGAAAAAAGAAGAAAAGAATTTAAGCTATGACTTCAATGAAATATATAAGGACGGCAAATGTGCGTTTGCCGTTACATATGCAAAGCGTGACTGCCGCTTTAATTTAAGCGCATTTTCGCGGACAAAGCTGATTGTAAACGGGCAAACGGCGAAGCGCCTTGAAAACGGGCAAACGGCTGAAATTGCGCTTAAAAAGGGAGATATGCTTTTGCTCAAGTCCCGCAAGGAGGACAAGTGGGGCTTTAAGACGGATAACTGCGATGCAATCGGCATTGATTTTCTCGACACTGAAAGAAAAGACGATTTTGCATTTTTAACCTGCGGGCCGTTTTTTCAAGACAGTTTTGATGTGAAGCTGCCGCCGGAATATGCGGAAGATATCATGCGCCCGTTTCGCGATGGCAACGGTAAGCTTATCTTTTGGAAATTCGGCAGCAGCTATGTGCGCGGATACTTAAATTCAAGCTTTTTCGGTCAGTGGTATTATGCAACGATGCTTAGTCTGGACGGTGTGTGCGATTGCGGAATCTGCCTGGATAAGGCGGAATATGTTGATTACTTTATAAACGCGGTAGGGTTTCTTGCAGATTTCTATTCGTATGCCGTTTACGACAATGACAGATTCGGCATGTCGTCGTTTATGTGCAGCGTAAAGCAGAATAACGCTCTCGATAACATCGGAACGATGGGGGCAAGCTTTATAAAGGCTTACAGGATAACGGGTGATGAGAAATATCTTTGTATAATCAAGGAGCTTAAAGAACATATCAGACTGAATGTACCGCGTTTTGAGGATCGCACCTTCTGCCGCCGCGGAAGCGGAACAATGTGGGCGGACGATTTCTATATGTCGGGAACATTCCTTGCCGATTTATACAGCGAGTTTGGGGATGAGGAAAGCTTAAGCGACATAATCTGCCAAAACGAAGGCTTTCGGAAACGGCTTTTTATCCCCGGGGAAAAAATCTATTCACATATCTTCTTCATGGATAATGAGGAGAAAAACCGTATCCCGTGGGGGCGCGGCAACGGCTGGATTCTTATGAGCATGAGCAAAACGCTCGCTCTTGACGGAGGGAAAAGCAAAAGACTTGATCCTGTCAGAAAAAGCTTCACGGAATTTTGCGGAGGACTTTTGCCGCTGCAGGACGAGGAGGGCTTCTGGCATCAGGTTTTGAATGATAGGGGAAGCTATCGCGAAACCTCATGCACCGCAATGTTTGCGCTGTCGTTTTTGCGCGGAGTTAAGCTCGGACTTCTCGGAGAAGAATATTTGGAAAGCGCTGTAAAAGCTGCGCGGGCGATAACAGGCAAATGCATTGACAGCAGCGGAATCCTTTACGGAGTTTGCATGGGATCAAGCTGCTCTATGGATAAAAGGTACTATATGGAGCTTCCGACAGTTAAGGACGATAATCACGGAACAGGAATTGTTCTTACCCTGCTGTGTGAAATCATGGAATATCAAGATACTGAAGGAGTGGAAATTTTATGATGAAAAAAATATTTGCAACAGCTTTGGCGGTGATACTTTCACTGCCTGCTGCCGCAGCTTACGCTGATGAAGAAAAGGTAACGGTAAATGTTGAGTTATTTAACCAGAATTTTGAGAACTACACTCCGCAATCCGACCAAAATTCGGTTATCGGCGAAGAGGGCGGACGTGCGCTCAAATTTTCGAGCTATAACGGCGAGGTGCAGCCGAGAAACTATGAAAATATTTCCACCGGCGGAGTGTCTGGCGATGTGCTTGAAATAAGCTTAAGACTGAGAATTGAGGAGCACACCGGCTGGGGCATGTTTTTTCTTCAGCTCACAGACGGCGGACGAACACGCGCAAGTATTGTTTTTGAATCGCCTTCGGGCGGAGGAAGGCACAATATGAGCCTGTCAAGAAATGTTGAGCTGCTTGGACGCAGCGAGCTTAATCCCGATGAGTATAATGACATCAGACTTGTGTTCGACAGCCGCGAAGGCAAAAGAAAGACGGATGTTTATCTCAACGGAGTTTACAAAAGAACAATCCCTTATGAAAGCCTGCCGGGAAGTGTTCTGCCGGAGTTCGAATTTGCCGGCGGCACAAGGGTGGATACAATTAAGTGCTACCATTATTTTAAAACGAGGGAACGCGGCGAGGAAAACGGAGTCGGAGAAATGTTTATGGACAGTATAAGCATCGGAAGGTTTGAAGAGGTAAGCTACGATCCTGACAAGCTTGAGCTTTCATTTGAATCGGCTGTGAAATATGACGGCAGCCAACCGTATCTCGTTATTTCGAACGGAAGAACCTCGCACGCATTGGACAGCAAAATCGAGGTAACGCTTGCAAACGTAAATACTCCGCTTGAGCGTATACCTCTTGATGAAAAGAGCGTAACCAAAAATGCGGACGGCTCCGGATCGTTTGACTTTAATTCAAAAATAAGCGAGAATCTGGAGGCAGGCTACTATAATATAACCGTAAACCAGCTTATCGGGGGAAATGTGAAAAAGACAGCTTCAAGACGTCATTATATAGCGACAGCCGCCCAGCTTGAAAATTTACCCGTTGATTTTAATGCATTTAAGCAATGCGACGATGAAAATGCAGTTAAAGAAAAAATATACGGTTATCTTCCGTGCTTTTTGGAGGAAAGCGTTATGAATGAGCTTTTCCCGAAAGCGGACGGTGCATTGACGGAAGCGGCGGAAGAAAATCTTTTGTTTTTTGCAAGGTACTTCATGGGATTGGAAAAAAATTTTGAAACAGCGTATGATATCGGGGAGGAATTTAACGATGCCAAGATCTTCCTTGCAATAAAAAATGCAGCGGATAAGGCGGCGGCAGAAAAAATATTAAACAGTGCAAATTATCTTGACGTCTATAAGGATAAGAAAATATATATTGAAAATAAAGCTGAGTTTTTTTCGCATTTTGAAGTGAAGAAGACGGAAAAAACCCTTCTGTCAAAAAAGGACGTATGCGGCGCTTTGGAGTATTCTTATGCGATGACGCTTTTGAATAACTCAGCGAGAAGTGAGCTCGAGCAGCTTATTAAAAGGTATGCCGATATTTACGGAGTTGATGCGGAAAAATATAATGTTAAAGGTATCGTTGCTGACGATTTGTATTCGGCAGTATTCGGGAAGAATTACACAAACGTGAGTGATATAAAAAAAGATTTGGATGACAGACTTTCATATCTTCTTAAGAAAAAGAATGACGAAACTGAAAAGGAAACAGGAAAAAGCTCCGGCGGCGGAGGCGGCGCAAGGGTTAAGCTTCCGATAAATGAGCAGCTGCCGAAGCCGGAAATCCAACCCGGAGAATTCCCCGGATTTTCGGATATTGCGGGGCATTGGGCTGAAAATGATATTAACAGGCTTGCCGCAAACAAGGTGATAAGCGGATATGACGACAAAACCTTCCGTCCCGACGGCAATGTTACAAGAGCTGAGCTGACGGTTATGCTTGAAAAAATTGTAGGTGAAAGCAATGCTGCAGAGAACGCTGTCTTTAAAGACGTTGAAAGCGGTAAATGGTATGCACAGGCTGTCGCCCGCATGGCAGCAAAGAGATTTATTCTCGGAACGGACGGGTATTTTTATCCGGATAACCCCATAACACGTCAGGATCTTGCAGTTATTCTTTCACGCATCGTGGAAAAAAGTGCAGAGGAAATTGCAGAGCCCGGTTTTAATGACAGTGAATATATATCAGATTACGCAAAGACTGCGGTTTCACAGCTTGCGGCAAACGGCATTTTATCGGGATATGAGGACAAAAGCTTCCGCCCGCTGCAGAATATTTCAAGAGCTGAAGCCGCGGCGCTGCTGTGCAGAGTATTCGGAAGCAAGCTTAACTGAACGGAGGCGGTTTTGTGAAAAGATATATCATATTTATGCTTTGCATTGCCATGGCAGTTTCGTTTATGCAGGCAAGCACGCACGCGGAAACGGAATATATTGACGAGAATATTCCTCTGCTTATTGACGCGCTCGGAGTGATGGATCAGGAATATACGAACAGTTCGGAAGAAGCTCACGTGACGAGAGGTGAGTTTGCAGGTATTTTGGCAAGGCTTGTTAATATGCCGCTCAGCGGAGGCTTCGAACAGCTGTTCAGTGATGTTGACGCAAATAATGAAAACAGTGCAGCCATTGCCGCAGTGTACAAAATGGGCGTAATGGTCGGCAACGGTTCGGGAAATTTCTGTCCTGATGAAAAGGTGACAGCCGAGCAGGCGGTAAAGGCGCTGGTTTATATTCTCGGGTATTCATTTAAGGCGGAAAAGCACGGAGGATATCCTGCCGGATATTTGCACGAGGCAAACAGCCTTGGTTTGCCGGACGGTTTGAGCATAAACCGCGGAGAAAAAATCACACGAAAGGAGCTTGCCGCTCTTATTAGAAACAGTCTCAGTGTTGAGCTTATTGATTTAACGGAGATAAGCGGAACGGACGCCGTGTACGGAAACGCTGAAAATGAAACTATTCTTACGCGGTATATGGATATTGACAAATTTGAAGGTGTGATAAGCGAGATTGACGGCAGAAGCATTCTTTCGAGAAATGCCGAAACGGATAAAGGGCAGGTTAAAATCGGCATGACGGCAGCAAATTATAAAGATTGTTCGATAGTGAAATATCTGGGCTGCCGTGTGGAGGCATATGTAAGGGATATTAACGGCGTGAAAGAGCTTGTCTGTGCTTTCCCGGTGAAGAGAAACCGCGAGCTTACGATAAATGCCGGCGCTCTGGAGCTTGACAACCCGAAATTTACGCTTACAAATTTTTGTTATGAAGATAACTTCGGGAAACTCAGAGAAGCCGAGATGACAAAGGAGCTTCGCTTTGTGTATAACGGAGCTTACGACTATGATTTCGATAAGGACGACCTGAGAATTTCATCGGGTTATGTAAGCCTGATTGACCATAACAACGATTCTGTTTACGATGTGTGCATGGTGTGGGATTTTGAGGAATATGTATTTGAATCCGCAAAAAAAGATTCAATTGCATGCTTTTACAACAAAACGCTTTCATTCAATGAGGACACGCAATATCGTGTGCAGCTCCGTGACGGAAAGTGCGGAAACAGGGAAACGCTGAGCGCTTTGGCTGCATGGGATATTTTGAATGTTGCAAAATCGAAGGATGGCGAGCTTGTAACAATAATCGTAAGCAGGGGCGGAATATCAGGCACGGTTGACGCTATTTCTTCGGAAAACGGCAGAGAGACCGTTACCGTGGAGGGAATCGAATACAAGGTGTCGCCGCTTTATACCAATCTTCCGGCAAACAGCGGAAAGGTAAGTATAAAGAACGGACTTAAAAGCGAATTCTATTTTAATGCAACCGGCGAGATTGCGGCAATATATGCAAAAGCTGCCGAGAGTGACCGATTCGGAGTTCTGCTGAATGCCGGAAAGGACAAGGGCATAAAAAATCAATATAAGATGAAAATATATTCATCTGACGGAAAAACCAAGGTTTACCGGCTGAGAGATAGAGTGAAATATTCGGCAGAGGGCTTTGATGAAAAGGTCACTTCGGCGGAAACCGTTGTAAGTGATTTTACGGACGGCACGGGCGCTAAACAGGAGGTCATCTGCTATTCGCTTGACGAAAACGGATATATCAGCGCGGTGAAAAAGGCTGTTAACGCAACCGAAAAGGGTTATAATCTTGACAAATTTTCGCTGGATTTTCATTTGGGGAATGTCCCCGGCGACACAACAGCGGAGCATTTCAGATTTCAGGACGCCACATCAACCTTCGGATTGGGCGAGCGGTTTGAAACGCAGTTCCATATTACGGCGAACACCATTGTGTTTTATGCGCCGGAAAAGGACGGAAGAATTGATGAGGACTCGATAAACGTTACAGATTTGTCATTTTTTGACCCCATGGCGAAGTATGAAAATATCAGCGTGTACGAATGCGACGATACATATGTGGGGCAGATAGTTTTATATACTCCGGAGGTTACTGACGAAAATGCCGGCATAACAAGCGAGTATTTTATTGCTGTGGAAAAGGTGTACAGCGGACGTGACGATGACGGATATTATGTGCCGGTCATACGTGGAATGTACCGCGGCGCAATGAAAGATTTTGAGTATATATCAGTTGACGGAACCGTTCCCGAAAAGGGCAGCATTATCAGACATGAGGAGAAGCTTTCCGGTGAGCTGCTTGTAAAAAAGTCAAATGTTTTGTTTTCACCGTCAGTAAGGGATAAATACGTTGAAATGAACTCTCTCGGCGGAGGAACATATCTCCCTCTGGTATGGATGTCTTACGGCAGACTTTACCGGAGGAACGGCGCCGCGATATCGGTATACACAGGCTCGGATAAGCCGAGAGCAAATTACATTCCGGCAGGATGCCCGATATACAAAATAGACAAGGATAATCACATCACAAAGTCAAGTGAGGCGGAGCTTGTCGAATCCTCGTCAAATCCGTCAGAATTATACGACGGGTCAAGAGTGATCTTTAACAACAGATACCAGTATGTTCGCGAAATGTGGATTCTTGAAGACTGAACAAAGGAGGATGCAAAATGCTGAAAAAAATACTGGCGCTGTTTACGGTTTTTTCCCTTTTAACAATTCCGTCTTATGCTGAGGATAAAGCGGTTAATCTCAAATTTGCGGACGGGTCGGGAGATTTGGAAAAAATAATTATTGAAAACGGCAGTGAGAAAGGCTATGCTTCCTCATATGACGGGAAGTGCGCGAAAATTTCGGCTGATAAAAGCGGCATTGCGGCTGCATCCGTGAAGCTGCCCGAAAGCAATAAGAACGGTATAATTGCCGCTCAGTCAATAAGAAGCACAGCTTCTGTCAAAACACAGATTAAGCTTTTGGGGGAAGAAAAGTCCTTTTTTGAGCTTGAAATTTCAGGCGGAAGAATTAAAGCAAAGGGAAAAAACGGCGTTGTTGACCTTAAATCCGCAAGCAGCAGCGAATGGATGCATATTCAGATAAACGCTGATTTTGAAAAAGACGTTTGTGAAATCTATATTGACGGGATAAAGCTCGGCGGAACGATTACCGCATGCGATGATGTAAAAAAAATCGGGCGGATTTCCTACAGTGCATACGGAAGGAACGCAGAGCTTTATCTTGATGATGTGCTGCTGATTCCGGTGAAATATTCTTCTTCGAATAAGGCTTCGGGCAGTGAAGACGGCGCTGCAAGGCTTGCATATTACAGTTTGTATAAGGCGCGTTACGACTGCTATACTCCGCCGGCGGAGAATGTGATTCCTGGTGCGGTTATTTCAGGCATGCCGACGGCATCGTCATCGGCAGACGGGTATGATGTTAAAAATATTACGGATAATGACCCGGATACAAAATGGATGGCGCATGAAGCGGTCGATCCCGAGGACTACGGCAAAAGCCTGACGCTGAATAAGCCTGAAACCTCGGAAGGCTCGCAGATTGCCAGATACAGCTTTTCGCCTCTCAAGGGTACGGTTGAGATAGAGCAGGATTTGCTTTTATCCGACGTAACCTCCGAAAAATGCCTGCCGTACATTATGTCGGCCGATGAAAAGTATATCTGCGATCTTGTAAATCTGGGGGGCAATTTTGCGCTTGCTCAAAGCGGAGCGGTATTCAAGCAGATATCCTCCGATACATGGTACCGTTTTAAATTTGTAATCCGTACACAGGAGCAGACTTATGATGTTTACATAAACGGCGCTCCATGGCTTTTGGGAGTCGGATTCAGAGAACCGTGCGAGTCTGTCGGAATTCTTCATTATCAGATAGCTCCGTCGGCAGCGGGCAGATTTTCTCTGGATAATATTAAGATCTCTTATAAATCTCCGCTTGAAGCTTTTGAAACGGTGGTTTACAGTGACGATTTTGAAAGCTATGCGGAGGGAACCGACAGTATTCCGGGATGGGGAATTTCCCACTCAACGTCAGGTTCTGTCAATGTGAAATCGATGGGAAAGCTTTCAAAATACAAGTTCAGCCAATATGTTGACCTCGGAATAGGAAGAGAAAGCGAGTTTGAGGGAGCGTCGTTCGTTTTGCCGGATGGAATAAGCGTAAAATACGACGTGCTTACCTCGCGCAAGGGTGGATCGTATGAAATTGTTCTTGAAAGGCATGACGCATTTTACGGCGGACAGCAGACCGTATATTTTTCTCCTCAGCGCGCATCGAATTTAAGGATTGTAATTTATGATGCGAGGGACGAAAACGGCAACACCGTTCACGCACAGATGAGCGATTTGAATATCATAAGAAAGCACTTGTTCCCGGTGGAAAATGCGGCGTTTTCCGCTCATGTCAGCGTATCGGGAGAAGCGTCGGCCGCTTACGACAGAAGAGGAATAAATGACAATATTGTTGCGGAGTTCGGAAAAACAGGTGTGTGGCAAAGCGGCAGCGAGGAGGATAAATGGGTTGAGCTGACATGGGATGAGC
>CAJJUC010000067.1 GCA_905195005.1 uncultured Eubacteriales bacterium
GAGCCGACCTTAACAGCGTCAATTCTTGAAATAAGAGCCGTTTTCCTCGGACAGTCCGGAAGCTTTGCGGCTGACTCGCGTGCCGATTTGACCGCCTCGGAGCTTTTCTTGGTTTCAGCCTCGGAGCAAAGCCTTAAAGCCTCTGCATATTCAGCCGTTATATCCTTTATTTCCACATCATCAAGGAAGAATATGCCGTCCGAAATAAATGTAAAGTTAATTTCCTTGTCGGGATTTTTTGTCGTATAATCTCCGCGGAAAGCCGTCCACTTTTTCGCGTTTGCCGCCGTTTTTTTCACAATTTCCGTATTTTCACCGTCGGTTACGCTAATGCTTCCGCCGTTTTCGGAATAAATATGCCCCCCGATGTAATACAGATGTCCGTCCGATATAAAGCTGTTTGCAAGCATTGCCTTATCGGCTGCGCGATAACTGAACTTTCCGCTGCGGCTGATTTCGTCCGTTATCTCTCCCAGGCTCCACTTTTCATTTTCTCCCTCGAAGCCGGGGTTATCCGCCAGATTTTCCAGCTTCTTAACAGTTACCGTAAATTCCTTTTCTGTCGAGGCTTCACCGAATGAAAGCGTTACAGTGAGTTTAACCGGCTTATCCTCTGCATAATTTCGCGTCACCTTGCCGCCGTCCGATAAAGCAGTGCTATCACTGCTGTGCCATGCCGCCGAAACGGTGTAGGTATTGTTTTCATGAAGCACGTCAATTTCACTCGGCAGTTCGTTTAGATTTTCAGTCACGGAATCTGCTTTTTCATTTGAAATGGAGCTCCATGTTATTTTCTCAAGCGCGGAATTTAAAATTTTGTTTTCATCAAGATAATCCTTAATCTCTATTTTTTTGCTTGTAGTAATTATCTTTCCGTCATATTCAACAGTTGCATGAAGAATTATGCTTCCGCAGGATGTGTTTTCCGTTATCCTCAAAAGGTTTCCGTCAAGCACTGCATCCGAAGTTTCGTTTTCAACCGACCATGTTACCTCCGGCTCTGTCGGCTGACCGCTTTTTGTCAGAGCTGTTAATGTGCACTCAACCGCCCGCTCTCCGCTTTAGGGTTTTCTCAGCGACGGCTTCACACTGATTTGTGCGCTTGCCAGCGAATCGTAAGTTACGGAATAATTATCAATATAAAATTCTTTCGCAACGTTATTGTCACTGTCATAAATTCTCATTGTGAAGCTTTCATCGGACGTACACTTCTTTGTATACGTCAGCGTGACCCACTTTCCGCTTTCCGCCGTTGTCTCCGCAAGCTTTGTTCCTTCTGTGTCGGCAGAGAGAATAAATGTATGCTTGTCGGCACCGTTCGGCATCCTGATATCGGCTGATATCGTATATGTTCTTCCGGCTTTAAGCATAACGGTCTGCTCAAGCCCCTGTGAGCGGCCGTCTCTTCCGCTGATGCGCACGCCGAAGCTTCCGTCAACGCCCTCACCGGGGAGCCGTTCTGCTTTTGCCCAGTTTGCAAACCAAAGCTTTCCGCTGCTGTAAGTAGAACCTCGATTGAGAGTATCCTGACCCTCAAAATCCTCTTCAAAATCTCCGTTTATAATAGCATTATCTCTGCCGGACAAAATCAGCTCAAAGCTTCTTTCCGCCGATGCGTTTTCAAACTCAATTGTTGCGGTGAGCGTGATTCTGTGCCAATCGCCGTCATTTTGAAGTATCTCTCCGCTGTCGGACATAATTTCCGGCATTGAGCTTTTCCATGATATATTTGCGCCGTACCGGCCTACGGAACGAAGATTTAAATTTTTTGTTATGCAGTCAAGCGGCTCGGAGGTCACATCCTCCTCAGACAGCTCTGCCGCTTCTTTGCCGACAATGCTTTGCGGCGATTCGTGCGGCTTTATCTCAATATTTTTCTCAATGCTCCTTGTAATGCCGAAATCCGTTATTTCCGCTGTAACGGTAATATTTCTTGCTCCGCTTTCTTCGGTTGCATAATTTTCGGGAATTGTCAGCGTTCCGTTATCAATTGAAAGTTCATTATCACTGACCGACCACACTGTATCGTAATCCTCCGGGACGCTTTCGCCGTTGTATTTAACGGATGCCCGGTAATTGGCGGTTTTATTTCCGCTTTCGCCAAGAATCACAGAGTCTGCGCCCATAATGGAAATATCGGCGTCATTCAGATATTTGCTTGTGACAACAAAATTATCTATATAATATGTACGTGTATGGTGATCTGTGTCTTCATCAATTACCATAAATTTTGCGTTCATATCTATATACGGTGTATATTCGGATTTTATTTCAACCCATTCGCTGCTTATTGCCGTTACGGTCTGAAGTTTAGAATATTTTCCGTTTGGAAGCATGAATGTCAGCTTAAAGCTATGGTCGTCAGTGCCGTCGGGCATTCTTGCCCATGCAGATATAATATAAGGAATCCCTTTTTTGAGCTTAAGCTCCTGCGTTGCGCATGCACTATAGTGATTTCTTTCGCTGATTTTAAGGAAATATTCCCCTTGCTTTGCGGTTGCTTCTCCTTCAGATTCAATTCTTGTGAGCTTCACGGGATTCCAATACCCAACCCATGCTTCGCCGAGCGAATCGAGCTCACTTTCAAAATCTCCGTTAATCATTAAATTTTCAGGATTCGCAGCATATGCATTGCAGCTTAAAATAATTGCTGCGGCAGCGCCGAGCAATGACGCCTTTCTTAAAACCGATATGCTCAGCATTTTTTTCATATCCCTCATTTTGCAGCCCTCCAAACTTTCTGACTGCATTATAGCGCATTACCGCTGATTTTAAAAGAGACGTATTTATCCGTTTGGTCTAATTCAGCGGCAAACAGTGGTTTAAAATTGTGCACACGGTTTAAATTTTGACTTTTATGCGCAGGTGCAGCGTAAGTTATGCCGCCGCCGAGTTTAAAAAATGTTTTTTGCTTTTATGCGCTTTTTTGGTAATTGACCTTATAATTCGATAATGTTAGAATAATATCGGAAGTAAAATGCAATTGACTTACTTTGTATAACTGTGATAAAATAATAACAGAGCGGTTAATTTTCGGAAGGATGCTTGCCGCGCTGTTTTATGAAAGGGTAATAGTATGAAGAAACCTAAAATGCGACTTAATTTTAAACAATCAAAATATCTGACAAATCTTTTTACCGTAATAACTGCGTCAACCATAATCATCGTGACGCTTCTCTCCCTTATTTTTTACTTCAGTGCGCAGCACTATATCGAACGTGCGCTTTACAAATCCTTTTTTGACGAATTTAAACGCACCGAAGCAGTTCTTGAAAGCTTAACCGACGATGTGCGTTCACACCTTACTTATCTTCAACAGCTTGAAGGTGCGCAAATGCTTATCAATTCTTCGGAAATCACGCGTTCGGAGGAGCGCGGGGCGCTTAATGCTATTTCGGCATACAGAAGCTCGAATGCAATGATTTATTCGGTTTATATTTACAACAGCCATCTCGACAGATATTACGTAATCGGAAGCCAGAACAGTGTTCGGAATAATTCGTTTTTTGATTCCGAGATTACCGATATTATTAAAAGCAGTCAGGCATTTGATTTTTCGCAGTCAATCTCCCGCACAATTCCGAGCGAAGAATACTCAAAAGAAAAGAATCTTAATGTTTTCACATATATTTTACCGGAAAACTATTCCCTGCAATCGCGTGAAAAGGGCTATATAATAATTAATGTGCTTGCCGAGGATATTTTAAAATACATTTTTAACAGCTCTCACGATTCGGAAACAAGCATGTTTTTTTACGACAATCAAAAGGATTCCGTTATAAGCAGCGGCGACTCACCGGATTATCTGCGCGTCGGAAGAAAAACGGCGAAGCGCACGGGCGAAAGCGGATATTTTATATACCACGGAAAGGCTGACGGCAAAAAGTATCTTGTCATGTATCAAATGCTTAATGCCCCGGCGTGGTCGGTTGTGAATCTGACGCCTTATTCAACCGTTTCCGAACAGATTGACCGTTTCCGCGCAACAACGCTTCTGATCCTGATAATAATGCTGATACTGTCGCTTATGTTTTGCGTGTATGCTTCAAAAACCTTATATAAGCCGATAAGCAATATTTTCGAAAAAATTCAGAAAATAACAACCGATTATTCACGCAGAAGCTTTTCCGATATATCCGATTCAATCGACGCGCTTCGCGACGAAATGGCGCATCTGAACAGCTTCCGCCAGAAAAATTCATATATTATAAAAAACGAGCGGCTGAAAAACTTTATTTTCAATGACAGCGAGGGCGAGCTTCCGCAGTTAAATTCAATAAAGGATAACACCGAAACGGTTGCTCTTATTCTTATAAAAACAGATGATTACATTGAATTTACCGAAAAATATTCCTATTCCGACAGAATGCTTTACAAATACTCGTTTATCAACATTATTGAAGAAATTATCGGAAGCTTTGCAGCATGTGATTTTATTGATATTTCTGATGAATCGATAACGGGTATCATACAAATAACCGCACCGTTAAACGAAGAAGCAGTCCGCGGACTGCTGAAAAATATTCAGTCGGCTATTTCAGCCAATTTCGGGATAACCGTTTCGGCTTTTGTCAGCGGCGTTTTGTCGCTCCCGGCTAATTTGTCTGAAATTTATGAAAATCTGTACGGACTTTCGCTTTACAGATTTCATTACGGAAAGGAATGTATCATATTTTCCGACAGCTTTGATGAAAACAGTTTCCGCAGCGTTCCGCTCAGTCCCGAGGATATAAAATCGCTGAGCAGCGAAATACGCATGCATCATTATGATTCAAGCATTGCACAGCTGCATATGATAATCTCGGATATTCGCTCGCTGACATACACGGCAGCAAAAATCTCGGTTTATCATCTGTTCATTGAAGTTTTCACAGCGCTTTCATCAATTGAAAAAAATTCAAACCATTCCCTTGAAATAAACTATACGACACTGTTCGACAGAATCGCCAATAAAATCGAAACGCTGGATGAAATAGAAAATGAGCTGGTTAATCTCCTTGACTGCGCGTTTAATGCAATCAATGTCAGAAAAGCCAACAAGGTTCAGCTTCTTATAAGCAGCGTGTGCGACTATGTTGCGGAAAACTATTCCAACCCGAATCTTTCAACCGTGATGATTGCCGATTCCATTAAGCTCTCGGCACGGTATCTTACAAAAATATTTTCCGAAAACATGGCGGTATCGCTTCCGAATTATATTACTGCCTACAGAATAGAAAAATCAAAGGAGCTGCTTCTGAACACAAATCTTCCCATAAAGGAAATTGTGAATAAAATCGGCTGGATTAATCTTAAGTATTTTTACACGATATTTAAAAAAGCAACCGGAGTTACGCCGGGTGACTTCCGTGCATCGGGAGGAAAAAGCGAATAACCGGAAACAATCTGCTTGGAAAACACAACAAAAAAGCTTGCGCAAACCTTCTGCGCAAGCTTTTTGCTGCCATATTATCAGTTTTCCAAGCTCCAGTCAGGCCCCGGAATCCAGTATTCGCCTCCGAGCTCATAAGCTCCGATGTCAGGCTTTTCACCTGTATAATAATCGTTTATACCTTCGATAAATTCGCCTTTATCACGAATTGCTTCGGTTGATTCGGGGATAAATTTGTCATTCAGAGCAGTAATTACTGCGTTATTGCTCATAACAGGCGCCGTGCTGCCCGTTGCAAGCGTCACTCCGCCGTTATATATGTTGTTCTTTATTTCACTGCCGCGGTTAGTAAGCTGATAGCCGCTGTAAGCAAATGAATAAAAGGAATCATATCCGCTTCCGAGGTTGAACACCGTGTTATGATAAACCTTGTTGTTCAGAGAATCACTGTTAAGCATAATTCCGCGCGTTGTCACATCGTGAATAACATTATGGTGCAGAACAAAATTTTCCGAGAAGTTGTCAAGGTAGATACCGTTTCCATTACAGTCATAAATCCAGTTATACGCAATCACGCTTCCGCGCCCGTCAGTTCCCCATTCATATGTTGCGCCGAGGTCGCTTGTCAGCTTTCCGCTTCCGTGCATTTTGTTATACTCAATCCTGAGCTGTCCGCTGTCATAATGCATAACAAGGAATCGTCCGGAATTATATAGCTCGTTTCTTTCAATCCTGTTCTTTTCACCCTTAACATCAACGGCCGCAAAATAATCGCCGAAGGTGCATACATCGTGAATTATGCTGTTTCTGACTGCATTGGCGTCACCGCGCACCGTTACGCCGTTACCGACCGCATATTCAATGCTGCATCGCTCAAGCGTGTTATCCTCACCGAGCAGCCGCACGGAAACATCCTTGTCATTGCTGATATATTTGAAGCCGCAGTTTTTAATAATACCGCCCTTAACTCCGTTGAACTGTGCCGAGCAAGCGATAAAATCAACGCCGTCAACAACGATGTTTTCGCAGTCGTTAGCCGAAAATCCGTAATCGTAAACCTTATAGGAGATTTTATGGTTTTCGGGCGAATCACCGTTTTCCGTTGCAAAATACAGCTCCGAGGATTTGCTGTCATAAAACCACTCGCCGCCGCAGTCAAGCAAGTCAAGAACGCCGTACAGGTAAAATGTTGAACCTTTCTCCGGTTTAAGATAATCATAGGAATCGTACCCGTTTTCCGCAGGAGCAAACGGCTCAACAAACTCGAATTTCTTTTCCTTTGCGTTAAAGGTCAGCTCCTTGTTATACCCGTACCACTGCGAACCGGGCCAAAGCTGTGCGCGTACCCCGCTCCAGTTTACATTTTCGGGAATATCGTCGCAGGTGAAAAAGCTGTATCCGCCGCCGCTCATTCTGCCGCATGTATCGCGGTTAAGCAGCTCATTGATTCCGGTATTTGGCCAGCGTGCAATATTCATCATTACATTGTCGGAAAAAAGCTGAACAACGGGCTCGCTTACCTTTGTTTTATAAATTCCGTCTTTGTATGGCTGCCATGAGGTTTTAAGCTCTTTCGCTCCGTTTATTAACACCTTTTCGCCGGGGAATGCTTTAAATGTCGTGGTTTTATCGGATATGAAATTTGATATACTGACGCTTTCGTTATATTCGCCTCCGCGGATAATGCAGGTATCTCCGGGGTGCATTTTTTCGGCTGCGGCGCTGATGCTCGCAAGCGGAGCGCTTTCGGTTCCGTCGGCATCATCACTTCCGTTCGGAGCTACATAAAATGTCCTTTCCGCTTCCGCCGGAGTACGCTTGTCGTCAAAAAGAAACATTTCTCTAATGTCGGCTCGGGATGCAAATTTGTTAAATTTTATGCACAGCCTTAAATATTTCACACTGACGCGGGAAAATGAAATTTCGAGCCGTCTTCCGATTTTCTTTCCTTCTCCGAGCGTTGTCCAGTTTTCTCCGTCATCGGAATATTCCAGCCGATATTTTTCGACGGTATAATCATTTGTTTTTGCATTTTTAAACTCTGAAATAACAGCCTTATTAATAAAAACGGGCCCTTTGAATTTCGCCTGAACAAAATCCCCGTGCGCGTTGCCGTACGGATACCAGCGCGTTGCCATATCGTGGTCGAAAATGTTTGTTCCGACCTCTGAGGATGACGGTGAATATGTAACCTCCGCCAGAGCGAGAACGTCTATCGGCTTGCATAAATCCTCCCCGAATGCGCTGATGTGCGAAATTGCGAGCACGATCGGTAAAATTACTGACAATAATTTCTTTATCATTGCTTTTCCCCCTGCTTAACTGCATTTTGTTTTCCTATTTCGTCATATATGATCTTAACATCGTTTTCAATTCTGCCGTAATAATCGCCGAGAATTTGTTCATACCTGTCCTCGCGCGATGCATTGCTGATCTCGAGTTTGGAATACAGCTCCCGTATGCGTGCGATGCTTTCTTTTATCGGCTCCGTGTCAATGCTTTTCCCGAGAAGCGGACTTTTGCGTGCTTCGGTGTTAAGCTTTTTGGTAAGCTCCCATATGTTGCTGCTTTGACCCTTTATAAAATAAGCATTAAACTGACTTCCCATAGCCCATGCATATGCGGAATAACGTCTGTCTGAAAGGATTTCGACCGTATTATCGGATATTTTTTTATAATCGCGGTCTTTAATTCCGTAAACGAGTAAATTATAAAGCTCCTTGTCTGTGTTTAAAAGTTCAATCAGCTTCACTGCCGTAACCTTATCGGCTGATGTTCTGCTCACCGCTGTAAGCGCAGCGCAGGCTGAATCATTTGTAAGAACCGGTATTCCGATTGCTTTCACATAAACAGGATAACCGTACCTTGACTGCATATCAATTTCAATTCCGGGCTTATACACATCATCGAACATGAACACTTTCCCGGCATTTTTTTCCGCAGTGAAATTCGTTCTGATGTCAATATCGCTCATATAAAATCCACTGCTGTTCCATTTGCGCGATAGCGCCGCGTTGTCAAGATTAATCTGAAGATACGGATTTTCCGTAAGATTCAGCACATTTCCGTCCATATCGATTCCGATGGGCACATTTCTTATCGGGTCTTCAAAGAACAGACTTTCATCTCCGAAATTACCGCTCCAAATATAAGGCGTGACGGTTGTCGGAATAATATCCGGTTCATTAGTGCGGATTTTTTGCAATATCTGCGTAAAATCCGCCATTGTTTCCGCTTGGTCAATTTCTGCCTTGAGCGAGTATTTGTCAACAAGCTCTTTTTTGAACACAATCGCCTTTTGCCTGAATGCAACCTGATAATTCGGAACGGCGTAAATATGCCCTCCGACGGTCACAGCGTCCCAAACCTTATTGATTATGCTTTTATTCGTTTGCGGCGCGTATTTTTCTATCAGATTTTCAATCGGTGCAAAAGCTCCGTATTCAATGTTGCTGCGATAATCAAACAGCCAGTCTGACGTAAATACTATGTCAAACCTCTCCGCTGCCGAAGCCTTCAGCTGTATTTTTTTCGTGTATTCCTCGGAGTGAATCGGGTTGAAATCAACCTGAACGCCAAGCTTTTCACCTATAATTTTATTTGCTGCACCAAAAACGCTTCCGTCATCACTTCCGCGGTCATTCACATAGTACCATACAAGCGTTTTCATGTTTTTCGGCGGATTTTTCTTGCCGCAGGCTACAGAAATCATCAGCATTGCCGTCAGGCAGCAAAGCAGCCGCCTTTTTCCGTTCATACCATTCACCACCATGTCTGATTAATTGTTCTTTTAGGATATTTATATAATGCAAACGCATATTTTTAAAGCTGCGGTGCATGAATTTCCGACATAAATTTCAAATTTTCCGCACTCTGCAACCTCGCCTTTTCCCGGAATTTCATACGAAAACGCGCTTATATCAAGAGTAAACACTGCCTTTTTTGTTTCGCCGCATTTAAGCGAAATTCTCTCAAAGCCTTTAAGCTCGCGCACGGGGCGGCACATTGATGATATTACATCTCTTATATAAAGCTGTATAACCTCATCTCCGTCATACTTTCCGATGTTTGACACATCGGCTGTAATTTTAAATTCCGCGCCGTTTTTAAGCTCATCAAGGAATAGCTCGCCTTTTTCCGCACAAATGTTTGATATTTTAAACTGTGTATAGCTCAGCCCGAAACCGAAAGGATACATCGGCATCGCGGAGAAATCGGAATACGGTGCAAATTCCGGTTCATCATAATATGAATCGGATATGCAGCAGGGATTATTGTCCTGATTATAGTAAAGCGGAATCTGCCCCGAGGATTTAACCATTGTCATCGGCAGCTTGCCGCCGGGATTAACCTTTCCGCAAAGCGCCCGGGCTGCCGCTTCCGCACCCGTGCTTCCCGGCTGCCATGCAAGAAGCACTGCATCAACGTACGGTTCAAGCTCATAAATGCTGCGGAGTCTGCCGGTAAAGAGCACTGCAACAACCTTTTTTCCGGCGTTATGCGCCTTAACTGCAAGAGCGGTCTGCTCGGGGTCAAGGCGTATATCGCTGATTCCGGCGCGTTCACCGGAATATGTATGCTTTTCACCCAAGGCAAGCACGATAACATCGCAGCCGCGTATAATTGACGGATCACGCCCTGTAATATCGAATTTCTCGTTGCAGTAAACAACGGATTTGCCGAAATATTTGTCCATTTCCTCCTTAAAATTGGGGGTTGACGGAATATCTCCGTAGCCTGCCCAGCTGCCGTGCAGTGCGCGGCGTTCCTCAACAAACGAACCGCACAGGGCAATTTTCTCGGTTGCCGGAAGCGGAAGAACGCCGTTGTTTTTCAGCAGCACAAGCGTTTTTTCAGCCGCTTTAAGAGACGCTTCCCTATCCTCCTTGCGATACTGCTTTGCCGGATCGGTGTGCGTGTACGGATTTTCGAACAGCCCAACTTTTTCTTTCACACGAAGGATTCTTTCAACCGCATCATCAATTTCCGATTCTGAAACAATTCCCTCTTTCACAAGCTCTGAAAGTGATTCCGAAAAGCAATCCGTAACCATTTCCATATCAACGCCGCTTTTAAATGCAATTGCGGCACAATCCTTCTTATTTTCCGCCAAACGTCTTGTAATAAGCTGCTCAACCGAATCGTAATCACTTATTACGAAGCCGCCGAAGCCAAGCTCTTTTTTTAAAAGATTTTTCAGCAAGCGCTCGCTGGCGATAATCGCTTCTCCGCCGATTGAGTGAAATCCGCTCATAACCGTCATGATATTTTCCCGGATTGCCGCTTTAAACGGCTTTAGATACACGTTCCTTAAAGTGTAATCTGAAATCTCCCCTTTTTCATATTCTCGTCCGCCCTCGACAGCGCCGTAGCCGATATAATGCTTAGCGCAGGCAGCCATGGCAAAATGGCCGTCCTCCGTTTTATGCTGAATACCGCGGACTGCCGCCGCTGCCATTTCCGAGGCAAGGTAAGGGTCTTCCCCATACCCTTCGATAACTCTGCCCCAACGGGGATCACGGGCAATATCCATCATTGGGGCAAATGTCCAGTGAACGCCGTCCTGCTTTGCTTCATCGGTCATTCTCCGCGCGGAATCCTCTGCCGACTTGCGGTCAAAGGCTGCCGCCTGAGCAAGCGGAATCGGAAATATTGTCCGCTGCCCGTGAACAACATCCCGCGCAAAAATAAGCGGAATCTGCGACTTTGATTTTTCAACGGCTTCCTTTTGCAGAGCATTCAGCTGCTGCGTAAACGGAAGCTCCTGATTATCAGTGTTTCCTGCAAGCGGCGTGCACGCAAGAATACACGACCCGATTTTTCCTTTCGCCGCAAGAGCCTTAATTTCGTCAAGTCTTGCGCTTGAAAACGGACCCTGCCATAACTGACCGATTTTTTCTTCAAGCGTCATTTTGGAAATAATGCCTTTTATTCTGTCCATCCGCAATTCAATTCCTTTCGCTGTTTCTGCAGTTATCATATCATCGATACCGCCGTTTTAAAAGAGCCTTTATCTGATATTTGGTCTAATAACGCGGCACGTTTCGGTATGAATTTTTACAAAAGGTTTAAAATCGGCATTATTTACTGCGAAAGTCCTCCAAAATAACATTTGCTGCATCTTTTACAGTTATTTCTCCGCAGCCGCTTACATCGGTAATATTTTTGAATTTAATATTGCGTATAGTGTCCTTTTCGGCGGCAAAGCCCTCTATTTCAATAATCGGGCATTTTTCACGTGTACCATCGTTTATATGTGCGTCACCTGTAAGTACGGTGCCGTCAACCGAAATATTTTCAAAATAAGGGCAAGCACCGGCAGCAATTCCATCATCATTATATGAAACCGAATGCATCATAACGCGCGGAAGAACGCAGTCCGAAACGCGAATATCTTTTATATATCCGCCGCGTTTTTTCGTTGCTTTCAGTTCAACTCCGACCGTTGATCTTTCCATGTCGCAATCCCATATATTAACATCTTCAACACCCCCCGACATTTCGCTCCCGATTGTTATTCCGTGTCCCATAATGCAGCGGCAGTCAAATATATTGATGCTGCGGCAT
>CAJJUC010000068.1 GCA_905195005.1 uncultured Eubacteriales bacterium
CTGCCGACCGACCGCAGCGGATTCTACACATATATAAAGGACGGAGCGGACCTTTGGTGCCCGACAAACGAGCCGTGCCCCTCAAAACCCGACAAGTGGCAGTCTACCCATGGCATGGGATACACGCGCTTTGAAGCGGAGAAAAACGGACTTTCCGTCGCTGCAACGTACTTTGTCGGAAAATACGAAAACGCTCTTATATGGAATCTGAAAATCAAGTCGGATTCGGACAGAAAAATTAAAATCTTTCCCTATGTTGAGCTGGGTATGATGGAATTTATGCGTGAGCTTCAGTGGCAGTGTTATAACAAGCATCAGCTTTCGTGCTATAACATTGGTGACATTCTGGTATATAAATACGGCGTTGAAAATCAGCCCAAGCCGGAGGAAACGCCGCTTGTGTACTTTGCAGCCGATGTGCCCATTTCGGCATTTGACTGTGACAGGGATTCGTTTGTCGGGTCGTACCGCAGCGAAGAAAATCCCCGGAACGCCGAAAAGGGAAACTGCGAAAATTCAACCATGTTCGGCGGCGACCCGTGCTTTGCGCTTCAGCTTGATGTCGAGCTGAAAAAGGACGAGGAAAAAGAAATAAATATCTTCCTCGGCACAGCAATGACGGAGGAAGATATAAAAAAAGCCGCAGCGCATTGCCGCGAAAAGAATTTTGTGCAAAAATCGTATAACGCTCTCTGCGAACAGTGGGAGGAATATCTTTCACATTTCAAATGCGAAATCCCCGATAAAGACGCGCAGACGATGATAAATATATGGAATCCGTACCAGGCGGAGCGCAATTTTCAGTTTTCAAGAAACATCAGCTACTATGCAACGGGAACGTTCCGCGGAGTCGGCGTGCGTGACACCGCGCAGGATATTCTTGCGATGATTCCGTTTGACCTCCGCCGTGCAAAGGATAAGCTGAACCTTTTGTTCACTCAGCAGTATAAGGACGGCCACTGTAATCATTACTGCTTCCCCACCGAGGGGTGGGAACCTGTAACGCGCGTACATTCCGATAATCACCTTTGGCTTGTTATGACATGCTATCACATTATCATGGAAGAGGGCAAGCTCGATTATCTTGACGAAAAGGTTGATTTCTATGACGGCGGTAGCGCGTCCGTATGGGAACATATCAAAAAGTCGATAGATTTCTGCATGAAAAACCGCGGCGAACACGGGTTTCCGCTCATGCTCGCGTCCGACTGGAACGATATGCTTTACAAGGTGTGCACAAAAGGAAAGGGCGAAAGCATATGGACGGCAATGCAGCTTTGCACCGTTCTTTTGCAGATTGCGGGGCTTGCCGCGCTTAAAGGTGAGGACAAGCAGGAATATCTCGATATATATGAGGAACAGAAAAAGCTCATCAATACAACCGCGTGGGACGGAGAGTGGTTCAGGCGATGCATAACCGATGACGGAACGTTTATCGGAACAAAAACCGAGCCGCAGGCAAAAATATGGCTGAATACGCAGAGCTGGGCGATAATTTCGGGAACGGGTGACCGCGAAAAGCAGCTGCGCGCGATGGACAGCGTGGAAGAATATCTCGACACGCCGCTCGGGATAAAGAAAATTGACCCTGCAATGGAAACGGATTATCCGTCAAAGGAAGTAAACCTCACGATGTATAACAAGGGGTGCGGAGAGAACGGGAGCGTGTTCTGCCATGCAAACACATGGGCGATAATTGCGGAATGTATGCTCGGCAGAGCGGACAGAGCGTATAAGTATTACCGTCAGCTGCTGCCGATGATTGCGCAGAAAACCGCCGGAGAAGAGCGCTACCGCGCAGAACCGTACGTGTACTGTTCGAACATATTCGGACCGGAAAGCGACAAATTCGGGCTTGCAAACGTAAGCTGGCTGACGGGAACAGCCGCATGGATGTATATCACGGTAACGGAGTATATGCTGGGGATAAAGCCGCGGTGGGACGGACTTGAGATAAGCCCGTGCCTGCCGCAGGAAATGCTGCCGGCGAAGGTAACGCGTGTGTTCCGCGGCAAAACCTACGAAATTGAAATTACCGATAATTCAAAACAATTTATTGAAGTAAGTGAGCGTTAAAAGGAAAGGTGGAATTGGGTAATGATTATTGACGAGGGAATAAAAAATAAAAGTAAGTTTTTGGATGTAAAACCTTTTTCAAAAGACGAGGCAGCTGCTGCAATGGATTATGTTGTAAAGAAAACAGATGAAAATATAGCTGATTTTACAGACTGTTTTCCGTCTTCCGCAAGCAAAGAGCTAATGTATGAAAAAACGGAAAATATTGACTGAACAAATGGATTTTTCACAGGTTTGTTATGGCTTTGTTACGAATATACAGGAAATCCTAAGTTCTTAAAAACTGCTGAAATTCAATGTAAAAGCTTTAAAAACAGAATAGATAAAAAAATTGCAGTCGATCATCATGATATGGGCTTTTTATATTCTCCCTCATGTGTGGCGGGTTATAATATAACTAAAAATGAAGAAATGAAAAATTCCGCAATATCAGTGGCAGAACAGCTTATTTCACGTTACAGACAAAAAGGTGAATTTATTCAAGCTTGGGGAGAATTGGGAACACAGGAGTCAAACAGAATGATTATCGATTGTATGAACAATCTTCCGCTTTTATTTTGGGTGTCGAATATTACGAAAGATAAAAAGTATGCAATTGTTGCAAAAAAACGTGCGATGACAACACTTAAAAACATTGTCAGGGAAGACGCTTCGACACACCACATATTCTATTTTGATTGGAAATGTCAATAAAAGTGCAGTCGAAATTTACCCCAAATTTCTGAAATTACTTTAATTCTTCAACCGGCATAACCAATAATCCATTCGGAAACAAAAATCTGTCAAGGTCGCTAAGGCGCTCTGTATTAACCTTGACAGATTTTTGTTTCTGAATATAATCTATGCCGTCGGTTGAAGAAAGTTTATGCCGCGGTCTTTTCACGATCCCTTATACGGTATTATGTATGGCCTGCGCCGCAGTGAGCTTATGGGGCTTCGGTGGAGTGCTGTTGATTTTGAGGATAATAAAATTACCATACAGCATACGGTTGAGGTTCAGACAAATCTTGTTATAGTCAAGGACAGTACGAAAAACAGAAGCAGTAATCGGGTGTATCCGATGTTGTCGGACGTGAGGGAAATCCTTCTCAGGTTAAAAAGAGAGCAGGAAGATAACAAAAAAACATTCGGTAACTGTTATACCGACACTGATTACGTTTTTGCCAGACCTGACGGAAAAATGTTTTACCCAAGCTACCCGAGTAAGCTTTTAAAAAAGGTTTTAATGCGTAATAATTTAAAATATATACGTTTTCATGATTTGCGCCACAGCTGTGCCAGTATGCTTATAATGAAGGGTTGGCAGATGAAAGATATCTCGGATTGGCTGGGACATGCAGATATAGGCACAACAATGAACATTTACGGTCATCTCAATATGGAATACAAGCGAAAACTCGGAAAACAGCTTGAAAATCTGCTTTAGGACGGTGTTTGTTAGAAAACTGTTAGAAAGTATGATTTTAAAATTTACGTTAAAACAAAGAAAAATCGCCTAACCCTAACGGTTAAACGACTTTCCATGGCGTGCTTGAAGGGATTCGAACCCCCGACCCTTTGGTTCGTAGCCAAATACTCTATCCAACTGAGCTACAAGCACATTTCTTACGAACATTAAATATAATAACATATTTAAAACGAAAATGCAAGAAAAATTTTTCATTTTTTTAAAAATTTTTTTGAGCTGTAAAAAGAATGACTTAAAAGTTTTCGGCACTCTTTTTACAGCCTGTTATTGTGTGTCAGTTTGTCATATAGAGCTTTGCCAGTCCGCCTTCGCTTGTTTCTCTGTAATTGCCGGATAAATCTCTGCCGGTTTCATACATTGTGCGGACAACAAGGTCAAAGGAAATTTTCCTCGTATTGCTGAGAAAGCTTGATAATTTGAATGCGTCCATTGCTCTGAGCGCGGCAACAGCATTTCTTTCGATGCAAGGTATCTGAACAAGTCCGCAGACAGGGTCGCATGTAAGTCCGAGATGGTGCTCCATTGCAATTTCGGCAGCATATTCTATTTTTTCGTAATCAAGCTCAAAAAGCTGTGCCAGCGCTGCTGCCGCCATGGAACACGCGCTTCCGATTTCTGCCTGACAGCCGCATTCGGCACCGCTGATTGATGCGTTTGTTTTAATCAGATTTCCGATAAGCCCGGCAGTTGCAAGCGCTCTCAAAATCTGTTCATCTGAAAAATGCCTGCTGTTTTGCATGTACAGCAGTATGGAGGGGAGAACTCCCGCGCTTCCGCATGTCGGCGCTGTGACAATTTTTTCACCGGACGCGTTTTCTTCGCTGACCGCATATGCATACGAGCAGATAAGCCGCATTTCGCGCGTTTCCGCACTTTCATCAATGTGCATTTTATTATAAAGGTATTTTGCCTTTCTTTGAACATTAAGTCCGCCGAAAAGCACTCCGTCCGCATTAAGTCCCCTTGAAATGCTGTCTTTCATCGTATTCCAGACGGTCTGAAGGTAGCTCCATATTTCGCTTCCCTCACACTGCTCAACATATTGCCAAAGACTTATATTTTCATTTTCGCATTTTGTTCTTATATCCCTCAGCGTGCTCAGTCCGTAAATATCATCAAGCTTTTCATCGGCACGAATACCGCAGGTGTTATCACCGTAAACCTTAATCATTCCGCCGCCCGTACTCAGCACGCACAGCCTTGAAATCTCGTTACCGTCTTTATATGCATAAAACTCCATTGTGTTCGGGTGAGGAATATTGGTTTTTTTGCTGTCAAACACAATTTCTGTTTTATAAGGGGCAAATGTTTTTTCAATCACATAATCCGTGCGATGACCTTTACCGGTGAGCGCAAGCGATCCGTACAGGATAACCTTGAAGCTGTCGGCGTTTCTGTTGCTTTCCAAAAACAGCTTTGCCGCTCTTTCGGGTCCGATGGTGTGAGAGCTTGACGGACCGCAGCCTATCTTATAAATTTCTTTTATTGACTTCATTTTCTTATCGGAGCTCATTCTGATTCCTGCCTTTGATAAAAAGTAACCTTATTGTTACTTTTTATCATATCACAGATTGCGAGAGATGTCAATTTATATTTGAGCATCATTCAATCCGCAATGCTGTCGGTGAAAATATCTGTAAGCTCACGTGCATATTCCTCGGTTAAACCATGGCTTATGATTCGGATTGAACCATTGCGCCGGCGCGGAACAACGAGTACCCAGCCGTTTTCAAATGAGAATTTCAGCGCATCGGGAGTGTCTTCGATTTCATTGGGAAATTGCTTGCGCAAGCGCTCAGAAACGACTTCCCGGCTTTCACCCGGGCAGTCAACTTCCGCGCTTATAACATGCGACTGCGGAAGCTCCGTAAGGAGCGAGTCGAGAGTTGTTCCGGCTGAACAGATATAGTCGAGCAGCATGATGAGCGCTCCGACAGCGTCAAACCGAAATATGAACTGGTGCATAAAGGCTTTTTCGGCGTGATGCGAAAGCTCGTTCATTAAGCACGGTGGGCTCATTTTTGTGCGGTGAACCGTTGCGCCGAATTTCTTCGCCAGAATATCAATGCTGTCGGGCGATGAAAGGGGAGTGTACAGCTCGGCGCCGGGATAGGTCTTCATGATTATCAGTGAAGTCAGCGCTGCATAGTCAAATTCCGAAATAATATTGCCGCTGCGTGTTACGATTGTAAGCTTTTCGCAGCGATGGTCGATTATCGCCCCGAAGTCGTATTCCGAGCGGCGGATTTCCGCACAGAATTTTGACGGAATCTGTTCATCGGTGAAATGAAATTCACACTTTAAATCATCCGAAGCGCTTTTAAGCAAATTCTGAGCCCAATGAGACGGCGCACTGATAAGAATTTTTGCTCCGAGCTCTTTGTTGTGGAATTAATAAGGCGTTTGAGATAATAAAGCTTGTATTCGAAAAGATAATCGGGCTCGGGAACGGCGTTTGCTTTTGCACGGGTATAATCGTTAAAGCTTACATACTGTTCAATTTTTATTAAATCCTCATTTTCAATATCTGCGCCGTTTGAGTTGATAATATCAAGTTCGGCAAATACTTCGCCGTCTTTCTCATAGGTGCTTATTGCAATTCCGCCGTTCATAGAATAAAATTTTATTCCGCTGCGCGTTATAGGAAGCGGCTGCTCGCCGAAGTCATACGGCAGCGCTCCTGCCGACTGAATTCCTGCAATCAGCGCATTTTTAATCATTGTGCCGCTGCCTCCGCAATCGGATGACACTGCAATTTTGCCCCCGAACAGAAACGCCGCCGCACTGCCGAGCATGCATGCAAATTCGGGAGTTATGTCACTGTTTATTTTTCCCGAAGCACAGCCGTCCGAAAAAAGACGGTGCGTGTGCATGTTTTCCCATATAATATTTGATGAAACGCACTTATCGTCGGAAACCTCCTTATAAGGCCATATTCTGACGGACGGGCGGACGGTGCAATGCTTGCCGAGCCGCGCACGGCTGCCGATAATTGCCGATTCGTAAACAGCGCTTTCAAAGCCTGTTTCCGCACCGGTGCCGATAACCGCTCCGCGGAGAGAACTGCCGATTCCGATTTGCGCATTGTCCATAACTATGCTGCGCTTAACACTTGCGCGTTCCCCGATAAAAACGTCTTTTCCGATAACGCTGTGCGCCTCAAGCCGCACTCCGCGGCTGATTGAGCTGCCGCTGCCGATATACACGGGCGGCACGATCACAACTCCGCGGCTGATTTCGGCGCATCGGTCAATCCAAACGCCGGGTTCTTTTTCATCACACGGGAACGGGAGATTGATTTTTTTGTCAAGAAAATCACGGCTGCATTTCATATATGCGTCAATATCGCAGACGTCGCAAATATAGCAGCCGGAGGAAAACGCTGCAACCTTGCCGCCGCTTTCTCCGAATCGGAGCGGTATATTCCATACGCTTGAGAAATCACTTGTGAGCGTTCCTTTTGATATTACCATCATTCCCATAAAAAACGTGCCCGTTGCATCGCCGTCAATAAAAATGTTATCGCCGAAGTGCGCGCAGTTATCTGCGATTTTTACCGCGCCGTAATCGGAGGGTGGGATATGCGAACGGGTTAAAACGGTGATTTTTCGTCCTTGCTCGCGGTGAAAATTATAAAATGCATCAATGTCAATATCTGTTACAAGGCTGCCGCTTACTATCAGAACATCATCATTGTCTATAAGAGTGCGGATATCACTTTTTTCGGCAAATGAAACCGACACATCGTCAACCGAAGCATTTCCGAAGTGTTTTTTTACTTCTTCGGAAAGATACCCGGGAATAAAAGTAACATCGCTGATATTATGACGGCGCAAAAGCCTGAGCATATGCCCGGCAATTGTTCTGCCCAGCACGGGGAGCATACATTTGGGCTCAGTGCAGGTAAGAGGGCGAAGCCGGTTTCCCTCATGCTCGGATATAATTACTGCTTTCATTAATAATGCACTCCTTTATAAAATATTCCGGGGATTAATGCGGAATCCGTTTTCAAGTGATTTGAAGGTTTCGCACAGCTCGCCGATAACAGCCGCAGCCTCGGCTTCATTTCCGCTGTTCAGGCAAGCGCCGAGCCGCGCATTGCGCAGCACTATTGCGTCAAGGTCATCGTGCGAAACGGAAAGCGAAAGAATATTTTCGTATTCTTTCCATTTTGCCGAGTATTTCATAAATTCCGTTTCGGCAGTATGGAAGCCGCCGTCAAGGGCATTTTTTGTTGCGCTGAGCGCCTCTTTTGCAAAGGATGACGCTTTTTTGAGTTCCATCCTCTGAACAATACAGCCGCACCAAAGTATCGAAGTTACCGTGAGCATAATAATAAGATTTTTTTTCAAGCGATCTACTCCTTAATTTGTAAAAATATTTCCTTTTCATCCGAAACGCTCATGTAAAATACCTTTGAATAGTCTGTTACGTTATACTTTTTGAGCTTATCGCAAAGCCATTTTTCATTAACGCCGGCGCCGCGCAGATTCTTGGGGCGAAGCTTGCCGTCGGAAATAACCGTGTGCGGCACATGCGTCTGCTTCGGGTAAAGTTTAACGTCGCGGCAGGTCAGCGGTCTGTCGGATTCTTTCGGAATCACGGAAAGCTGACCGTTCGTTTCGATAAGAGCGCTGTCAATCTGATTAATATCGCTGTATCCCGCAAGCCGCAGCTGTTCGAGAATATCGTCAACGCATATTCTGAGCGAGCTGAGTGCAATCGGAATGAATTTGCCGTTCGCGATAATCTGCGTCGGGTGGCCTGTTATAAGGCGGCGGAGCTTTTCGCTTTTCAGAACGCATATTGATACGATAAGCTCAAGCGTTACCAGTGTAAAAATCGGAATAATTCCGTCAAGCAACGGAATGTTTTTCGACTGCATCGGCACGGTTGCAAGGTCGGAAATCATTATTGCCACAACCAGTTCCGATGGCTGAAGCTCGCCGAGCTGACGCTTTCCCATGATTCGCAGCGCCGTAACAACACAGATGTACAGCAATATTGTTCTGACATATGAAATACCCATACAATTCCTCCGATGCTCGTATTCTGTAGATATTATCTGAAAAAAACTGAAAAAAATTCCTCAATTAATAACAAATTTTATATTGAAATTTTTTTGTTCGCACTGTATAATACTAAATAAGGTCGGAGGTAATACAGATGATGACAAAAAAGATAAGAAAAATGAATGAAATATCGTGGCTGCTCGGAATAGTTCTGTGTACGCTCGGAGTCTGTCTGTGTACAAAGGCGAATTTCGGTCTTTCAATGATTGCCGCGCCGCCGTATATAATTCATTTGCGTATGGTAAAGCTTTTCCCATGGTATTCACAGGGAACAAGCGAGTATCTTTGGCAGGGAATTTTGCTGATTGTTCTGTGTATCGCGGTTCGCAGATTCCGCGTGCGTTATCTCTTTTCGTTTCTGACGGCGTTTTTAAGCGGCAATATGCTTGATATTTGGCTTAGGATATTCGGCGGAAACGGTGCGTTTGAACCGATGTGGCTGCGCTGTATTGCATATGTTCTCGGTATTTGCGTCACGTCGCTTGCGATAGCTTTTTATTTCAGGACAAGACTCCCGCTTCAGGTTTATGAGCTGATCGTGGCTGAAGTTTCGGATAAATTCGGAAAGGACATTAACCAAACAAAGCATATATATGACGCAGTGATGCTCATTGCTTCGGTTGTACTTGCACCGCTTCTTAACGAAAGCTTTCGCGGCGTGGGAATCGGAACGATTATCACAACGGTTGTAAATGCTCCGCTGATTGCCTTTTTCGGCTCGCTTATTGACGGACACATGTCATTTGAAATGCGCTTCCGTCTTCCCGAAGCACTTTTGAGATAAAACAAAAGGAAATTAATTGTATGAAAAAATTTATCATGGGTGCGGCTGCAGCGGTTTTGATTTTTGCTGCCATTCTTCTTATTAATCTTCATTTTGACAAAAATGTGTATATTACGGAATATACTTACGCTTCCGAAAAAGTTCCGGCGGAGTTTGACGGATATAAGGCAGCGCTTATCTCGGATATGCATAATTCAAAATATGCCGATAAATTCAATACGGAGCTTGACAGTGTGAAAGCGGACGCGGTTATTTTTTCGGGAGATATGATTCAGAAACCGAGCCGCGATCTTTCAAATGTTTTGAAAATCGTTCGGGCGCAAAAGGACAAAAGCAAAATTTTTGCGGTGTTCGGCAATCATGAGGCGCAGAACGGATATATTCCGAGAAAGGAAATTGCAAAACAGCTGCGCGAAAACGGTGTTGTCCTTCTTCAAAACGACTTTGCGGATATAAAGCGCGGAGCTTCGTCTGTAAGGTTTATCGGGATTGAAGATGTCGGGAACGAAAGCATTAATGCGGAAACAGCCGAGGGCTTCCGCTCAACTGCGGAAAAATGTGCGGATGAAAATTTGCTGAATATACTGATTTATCATCGTGCAAATTTGTATCCCGAGCTAAAGCACTGCCCTGTTGACCTGATTTTGTCGGGGCATCTGCACGGGGGTATTGTCAGGCTGCCGTTTGCCGGCGGTTTAATCGGAGAGTCGGGAAAAAGTCTGTTTCCGAAGTATTCGTCGGGAGTATACAAGGAGAAAAACGCGGCTGAAATGATTGTGAGCCGCGGAGCGGATTTCTCCATGAAAAAAATGCGGATTTTTAATCCGCCGGAAATTGTTGTTATCACATTGAAATGTAAATAATAATTCTTATTAAATAGGAAGGGGAGATTGATATGAGCGGACTTTCAATGATAATTGCCGGATTGATTGCGGTAATTATTCTTGCGATGCTATTTTTCGGAATAGTTGCGCGCAAGGGTTGGTTTAATAATGGCAAATCCGACAGCCTGTTCTGCCTTGATGAATTTGAAAAGGCTGATAATGCCGAAAAATTTTTGAGCAGTAATAATTTTTATCAGATATATCAGCCGATACTTGACGCAAAAACCGAAAAAATTATCGGCTGCGAGGCGCTTACAAGACTCAGAGACAAAAATCTTAACGATATTATGCCGGAAGAGTTTCTGAAAAAAGTAAAGAGTGATATGCTTTACGATGTTTTTGATATGTATGTCTTGAAAAAGTGCTGCGAATGGGCAAAACAGCGAGAGGATAAGGTTATTGCTGTGAGCTGCAATTTTTCAAGATGGACGCTTGCAGGGGAAAATGCGGCGGAAAAAATAATTCAGATTGCCGAGCAGACAGACGTTTCGCCGAAACAGATAGCAATTGAAATTACGGAGGACGCAGCCTCCGCAAAGGGAGAAGAGCTTAAAAGGAATATTGAAACGCTGAAAAGTGCAGGGTTCGGAATATATCTTGACGATTTCGGAAAAGCATACACATCCCTTGACGACATTACCAAGTTTTGTCCCGATGTTATCAAAATCGATAAAAATATCCTTTACAGTATTAATGAAAAGCATGGCAAGGCAGTTTTTGAGAATATTATCAGACTTGCGCATGATATCGGCGCAAAGGTTCTGTGCGAGGGAATTGAAACAAGACAGCAGGCGGACGCGGCAAAGGAGGCAGGCTGCGACTTGCTTCAGGGATTCTACTTTCATAAACCGATGAGCTCCGATAAGCTTGATGAAATTCTTGAAGCAGCCGACAAACAGAATTTTAACAGCAAAAATACGGAAGATATATACGGTCAGTTCCCGTCTTCAAGGGACGCAGCATAAGGGGGTTAAGAAATGTTAGGATTTATTATTGGATTGCTTGCAGGCGGTACAGCGGGAGTAATCACAATGTGTCTTTGCACTGCGGCAAAGCAGGCAGATGAAAATATGTCAAATTCGGACAAGTAATTTTGTCCGGTTTGGTGATACCTTTCTGAAAAGATTTGTGGTATCCTTGTTGGTAAAACGGAGGTGAGGAAATGCCGACAGTAACGGTTATACAGCCGACAATAGCAGAAGAAAAAGCAGTCAAGATACGTTGTGCCGCATATTGCCGAGTAAGTTCCGACAGCGAAGATCAGCTCAATTCCTTTATGGCTCAGACAAGGTATTACAGTCAGGTTTTTGAGGATTCGGAAACAGAGGAACTCATCGACATATATGCTGACGAGGGTATCACAGGAACCCGTGAGGACAAGCGTGACGAGTTTCAGCGAATGTTAAAGGACTGCCGCAAGGGTAAGATCGACAGGATTTACACCAA
>CAJJUC010000069.1 GCA_905195005.1 uncultured Eubacteriales bacterium
CGCCGATCTTGCCGCCTGCATGGACATAGGACACAGTGGTGTTCTTGTCGAAGCGGGCAAAGCGGCGGATCTGCAGATTTTCGCCGATGGACATAACCTTCTCAGGCAGAACCTCGGAAACCTTCAGTTCGGTGCCGGGATAGGTGCAGTCCTTGATAGCCTCAACGTCGGCGGGATTGTTCTCCAGAACAACCTGGCAGATATCCTTGACGAACTGAACGAACGGAGCGGACTTCTCGCAGTTGACCTCGCCCATGGCGCCGACGCCGCACTTTTCGCAGACAGTCGCGTAAGCCATGCCCTCAGCCGCGATGCGGCCGGCCTTCTTAGCAGCCTTGGCCAGACCCTTTTCGCGCAGCCATTCAACAGCCTTGTCCATATCGCCGTCGGTCTCGGACAGCGCCTTCTTGCAGTCCATCATGCCGACATTGGTCATTTCACGCAGTTTCTTGACATCAGCAGCAGTAAATGCCATTGTAAATTCCTCCTGTTTTTATCTTTTGAAAAGCGCCCGTCATGCGGCGGGCGCTATAAATATTACGGATTATTCAGCGGCTGCGGGAGTTTCCTCGGCTGCGGGAGCCTCGGTGTTCTCTTCGCCCTGACGGCCTTCGGTCACGGCATTGGCCATGGTGGCTGCGATCAGGCGGATGGCGCGGATAGCGTCATCGTTGCCGGGAATAACGTAGTCAACATCCTCGGGATCGCAGTTTGTATCAACAATGGCAACGATCGGAATGTCAAGCTTCTTTGCTTCCGAAATGGCAATTCTTTCTTTTCTGGGATCAACAACAAATATAGCAGCCGGAGCATGCTTCATGTTCTTGATACCGCCGAGATACTTTTCAAGCTTATCCATCTCGCCGCGCAGACCGATAACTTCCTTTTTGGGAAGAAGGTCAAACGTTCCGTCCTCTTCCATTTTGTGAAGCTGTGCAAGTCTTTCGATTCTCTTCTTGATTGTCTTGAAGTTTGTAAGCATGCCGCCGAGCCATCTTGCGTCAACGAAATGCATGCCTACGCGCTGAGCTTCCTCTCTGATTGTTTCCTGAGCCTGTTTCTTTGTTCCGACAAAGAGAATCTCGCCGCCGTCAGCCGCAACCTGACGAACGAAATCGTAAGCTTCCTCAATTTTTTTAACTGTCTTCTGAAGGTCGATGATATAAATACCGTTACGCTCGGTAAATATATACTCCGCCATTTTGGGGTTCCATCTTCTTGTCTGATGCCCGAAGTGAACGCCCGCCTCCAAAAGCTGCTTCATAGAAATAACTGACATGTTCTACACCTCCGTTTATTTTAGTTTTTACCACCGCGCCCATGTCAAAAGCGATGCGGCAGCACCTCCACAGCCCTCAGCGCCGGCGCCGATCTCCGTATTTTTGCGGAGCACAAGGCGCGGCTCAGCCTGTGTGTGTATTTTTGTGCTGAATAATTGTACCACATGCCGCCATACTTTGCAAGCTTTTTTTAAAATTTTTTGAAAACTATTGAAAATTTTTTGAAAATTATTCCCCTGCAAAAGCAGAGTTTATTTTTTTGAGAACCGCTTTTACGAGCTCATAGGTTCTTTCAAACGATTCAATGCTCATTCTTTCCTTCGGCGTATGAATATCGAAAATATCGGGCCCGATTGAAACCGCGTCAAGTCCGCTGAGCTTCGACGCGAAAATGCCGCATTCCAGACCTGCGTGGATAACTTCAACGCGTGCCTCTCGGCCCGTCTGTTCCCTGTAACATTCAATGACTGCGCCGCGCAGGGGACTTTCGGCACAGTATTCCCAGCAGGGATACTTTCCGCTGCGCTGCGTTTTTCCGCCGAGAGCCGCCGCGCCTTGCTCAATCCTCTGCGCTTCACTCTCATACCCGTCCGCAAGGTTGCTGCGGAATGAGAAACAAATCTCTGCCGCGCCGTTTTTCACTTTCAGAATTCCCATGTTCACGCTTGTCAGCACGTTTTTTTCGGAATCCAGTGCCAAAACGCCGCAGGGAGCGCCGCATATGAATTTTATCAATTCTTTCGCGTCTGCTGCCGCTTCCTCTGTTTCTCCGCGGACTTCCATGCCGATTTCAAGCTGCGGATCGGTTTCGGCAAAGGTTTTTTTCATAACAGCTTCAAACGCGCCGCATGACTTTCGGATAAGCTCCGTTTCATCTTTTTGGGTGACAATGACCGCGCTTGCCGTGCGGGGGATTGCGTTGTCCTTATTGCCTCCCTCGGCGCTCACAAGCGAAAAATCGGTTTTTCCGCCTATTGAGCGCAGAAGCTTTCCCAAAAGCTTGCCTGCATTTGCTCTGTTTTTTCCTATTTCCGTTCCGCTGTGTCCGCCTGTCAGCCCCGAAACGGTCAGCTCATATTTAAATCCGCGGCGTTTTTCCGTTTTCAGCGGAAGCGCGACCGTAACTATTTCTCCGCCGGCGCAGCCTGCCGTTATAACGCCCTCCTCCTCGCTGTCAATATTTATCATCGTGCGCGCATTAAGCGTTGTCATGTCAAGCGCCTTTGCGCCGGGCATTCCTATCTCCTCGTCAACGGTAAAAACCGCTTCAATCGGACTGTTCACGGTTTCGTCTTCAAGCAGTGCAAGCATAATTGCAGCCGCACTGCCGTCATCCGCGCCGAGAGTTGTGTTTTCCGCAGACAAAAACCCGTCCTTTTCAATCAGCTTAATCCCCTCGTTTGCGAAGTCGTGCACATGCGGGGGCTCGCACTCGCAAACCATGTCGAGATGCCCTTGCAAAATCACGGGGTTCCCATGCCCTTCCTTTTTTATAATGACATTTCCTGCCTTGTCGCGGATATAATCCAAGCCGCGTTCTTCGGCAAAGCGTTCACAGTAAGCCGAAATTTTCTCCGTATTCCCCGAACCGCGCGGTATGGCGGATATTTCCCTGAAGTATTTCATCACCGTGTCAAAGCTCATAACCAAGACCCTTTCCGTAATTATTTATAAAATATTATATCACGGAAAACGAAGCTTTACAACCTACTTTTTCTTCTTTCTGGTTTTCGCCGTCTGCGCATTGAGCTTTGCCGTCTGCGCTTTTTTATAGGTATAGTTGCTTGTCGGAAGACCTGCCTGCAATCCGAGGATTGCCGCGCTTGCAGGGTCAAGGTAGCCGAGCGCATTCCATGTTTTGATGGCATTGGAAATTTTGTTCTGCTCCTCCTTGAGATTGTTTTCATAGTCCTGCTGCTCCCACTTGCGCCTGTTTTCCTTTTTATTCTCCTCGAACATATCCTTTGAAAGCTCATAATCACGATCGCTTTCAAGAACGCCGCGGTCATAATCACGGTCATTTTCAAGCGCCCTGCGGCTGTAGTCGCGTTCATCCTCATACACTGCGCGCTCCGCCTGCTCGCGGCGATAGTCCTCGTCAAGCATTGACAGAAACGTTTTGTACTCGAAATCACGGTTGTTTTCGTAATCCTGAACCCTGTCGCGGTAGCGGCTGTAATCCTCATTACTCAGCCCGGAAAACAGCTCTGCGGTCTTATATTTATTATTAATGGAATCAAGATATTCTCCGTATGCAATTTTATACAGCTCAGGAATTTTTGCAGCCGCCTGCGAATTGTAGTAATCAAAGCTCTGCCCTGCCGCCGAAGCCGCATAGCTGCTCGCAACGCCTCCCGTGTTGGCGGCAATTTTGCCGAGCGTGTCCTCCATGGCGCGCCGCCCTGCCTTCAGATATTCCTTTCTGTAATACTCGTACAAATCGTCCGAATACGGATCGTATTCAAACGGTGCGATTCTGCGCAGCTCGTCCGCAACCGATTCAAGGCGGCTTGCGTATCTGTCGCTGTATTTCGGTGTACGGTCGCTAAACTCAAACCTGTTGCCGTTCATTATATATTTCACGGCGCTGTCATAAATGCTGTCATGCGCATACTGCGTCAATCCTTTCGTGCCGCTTGCCTTTTTAATGCGCGTTCGGAGCGTGTCCGCAACGGAGCTGCGCGAAGCGCCCGAAGCAATCTTTTTCTGAATCACCGTTCCGTAATCGGTTTTGTCAAGCCAGCCGCTGTAGTCGTTCGTTTTTTTATAGCTGAGCTTTTCGCCGTCAATTTTCTCATTGCGTGCCTTTTCGTATTCCGCCGCCTTACTGTAATTTCCGCCCTCAACGGATTCCTTTATCAGCTTGGAATAGTCAGTGTCTTTATTGTACGCCATTGTCATCCCCCTTATAAAGTGTTGTTTTGTTTAAATCAAGCTCAATAACATTTGAGCTGTCAAGATGAGTCAAGATATACTCAAGCTCCTCCTGCGCCGCACGGAGATAGTTTTCGATTATTCCGACCGACTCCTCCGTGCTTTTTCCCGACAAATCGGATAATGACTGAAACATTTTACCGCTCCTTTCAGCACATATCAGTCAACCGAAAACTCACGCACAACGGATTCGATTATGCTGTGCCCCTTCCCCGTCAGCCTTATGCGCAGCTCATTGCAGCATATTCTTTTTATGGGGATATTCACATAGCGCTTTTCTTTTCCGTACACGTTTGCAGCTGTTTCCCAAGGGGCGCCGTCGGCGCTTGTTTCCACTGACAGCCACGCATTTTCGAAAAGCTGCGCGCACACTCTCAGCCTGCTGTAGTTTTTGGTTTTATAGTAATTTTCGTCAAACGGGCAAAGCGTCACCGACCATTGCACGCCGTCATCAGCAGCCTCAGTTATTTCGTACATTCCGTCTTCGCACATGGCGTAAAGCTTTCCGCCGTAAAACGCAAAGTCAAAGGCAGTCGTTTTTCCCGCAATGCTCCACATGCCTTTTTCGATGTCGTAAACAAACATTTTCCGTCCGCTGCCCGTATCCGCCGCAACAAAATAGCACCTGCCGTTGCATCCGCCGGCTGCGTTCCGCAGTCTCAGCGATCCGAGCTTCTGCGATATAAGCTGCGGCATTCCGCCATAGTAAGAATAAACGCCGCTGCCGCTGCAATAAAACATTTTTCCGCCGTGCGCCGCTATGGATTTTTGGTTGCCGGCGCCGATTCCTTCGCCGAAGCTTTCCGTCAGCTGAAAATTCGACGGTCTTGACCCGAAAAGCTTGTAGATTGCGTTTTCCTTAAAGAATATGCTCTGACTGCCGTACGGAACACATGCGGTAAAATCGCCCGGCGTGTTTGATTCAATGCTGTAGCTGTCCGTTGAAACGGAATTGAAAACGAAGAAGTTAAGCGGATCGCCGAGCTTCGACGCATAAATCGTGTTCCCCTCACAGCCCCACAGCCTGTTTTCGTAAGCGCACACACATGAAAAATCGGGAATCTTTCTTCGTATTGTCACCGTTGCGGCTGTCTCGGTGCACGCTTCAAAGGTATCGTCCTGAAATGTCAGAGAATCCTCCGAAACCTGCTGCACAATCGCCGTTTTGTTATTGTCCGGCTTAACCGTGCATCCCTCAATGCACACCGCGTCACCCTCGCGTATATCTTCAAGGCTCGGGTGATTTATCGTAATAATGGTGTTCAGTATTGTCATAACCCTGACCGAGTTGCTTCCGCCGCCGACCGCTGAAACCTCCGTTACCACGCGGTACTGATTGCTTTCACATTCGTTTATTATTATATCGTTTTGTACAAGCCTTGCCGCCGCCTTTTCGGATTTCTCTCCCAGCGTCAGCGCTCCTGTTTTAAACGACACGTCCGCCGATGCATAAAAGCCCACCGGAGCGGAGATAAGAAATAAAAGCGTTTCCGGTTCGGAAATGATTTCATAGTGCTTTTTCGGCACGGTTATGCCGGACGCCGTGAAAACCACGTCCTGATTAATGTAGGTGTGCTTCGCTTCAAGACTTCCGAATTCTTTTTTCTTTGTATTATAGAACACCTTGTCGGGGAACACGGTGATGTAGCTTCCGAGCACTGCCGCAAGCTTTTCGCCCGCGGAAACATCCCCGACAGTCTTCCCGTCATAAATCAGCTTTCCTCCGTCAACGAAAAATTCCTTGTCCGAAACCCCTGCAAGCGCCGGGGCGGTGCATCTGCCCAGCTTCTCGTATTTTCTCCGCTGAGTGATTGCCGGAAATGCAAGCTGCGAAATTCCGTCAGCCTCCGAAAACTCGCCGTCCGAGTAATTCTGCGTCAGATTCAGCCCCTTAAAGGTCACCGTCTGTTTTTTGTAGCTTTGATCAGCCCTTATCGCAGGCAGCCTCATTTTCTTTCCCTCCTCAAAGTGTAATATCGGCTTGCGGCGGCATGTTCGCGCGGATATATTGCTTGCGGAACTCCTCATACGCCTTGTTAAACATTGCCGCCGATGCAGCATAGCTGCCGATTTCTCCGCCCGTAAAATCGCTCATCGCAATTATATACAGCTCGTAAATCGTATCATACGGAGCCCTGACAAGAAGCTCCGCCTCAGCGTCGTTCGGAAATGCGTACGGCTTGAAATCGGATTTATGCATTGTTTCAAGAGCAATTTTTCCGTCCAGCTCGCTTATCCAGCCGGCTTTCACATCATCGTCAACTGCGTCCGGATGAAGCCTTGACGCCTTTTCTATCGCTTTGTTAATTGTCATAGTGCAAGCTTTACCTCCGTCCATCTGCCGTTGCTGTAAACATACATACTCATGCCGCTTTCAACCAGCTCAGCGGAGTATTCCTTGCCGCTTTCCGCTGCTTTTACAATCATATCCGACGGCAGCGCAATCGATGCACGCACTCCGTAAAACAAATTGGGCGAAACATATCCGTAATTTCCGCTCGACGTAACATAATATGCATACTTTGACTGATAGCCGGATCTCGTCCAGTATTCTCCCGCTCCGGAAGCGTTTTTTTGTCCCGCCGTTTTGCCGTTGGTCTTAAAATATTCCATGCTCAGCATCTCATCATATGACAGTGAAAACACCTTTCTGCGAAGCGACTGATCCGTCTTAACACGCCGAAGCCTGCTGCGGACAAGCGTTGAAAATCTTTCGGCACATATATTTTCAAGATAAAAGTCCAATGTTGAACCGTTATAATCGTTGCTTCCGCGTATATCAAATTTGCAGCTTTCATCTTCAAGATATTTGCGCGTCAGCAGAATGTTTCCGCTTTCCCCGTAGTCCTTTTTCGTGATTATGTACGGTTCGGCAGTTCCGTTCTCCGTAATCCCGACAATTGTTCCGACATCCTTTGATCCGAGCTTCGTTCCCGATTCCGCCGGAAGCAGAAAGCACACATCGCCGAAATTCGCGCCCGACGGCAGCTCCGCCTGAAAGGAGATGTTCCGGACACATGCCAAAGCGGGATTTCCCGATACAGCGTAAACTTCGCTGCTGAATCTGCCTCCGTTTCTGTTCATTTTTCCCGAAAGCGCATTGTCAACATAAGAATAAACATCTGTGCTCCTGCCGTTTGTGTCGTAAACGCTTTTTTTCATATCTCCGTCAGAGCTTGTCCCGTCAGCGCCCTTCGGAATTGAAAAATGCAGGCTGGGATTTGCCGGATCCGCCGTGCTGATGCTTACTGCGGCTTCCTCTCCGGCAGGCAGCGTTTCCGTTCCGCTCACAGTGAAAACGGGAGTGATTCCGTCAGTACCCCTGTCGCCCTTGTCGCCTTTGTCGCCCTTCGCTCCTTTTGCGCCCGTCGCGCCTGTCGGCCCCGTGTCGCCCTTATCACCCTTGTCGCCTTTAATTCTTCCAAGATTAAATTTGGGCATTTTTTCACCCTCCTTTTAAAGATTATGCGTTGCCGCCTCTGCAAAAAACTCATTGCTTCTGCTGTCCATCATTCTTGCGGTCTTAATATCCTGCCGCATTGAATTTTCAATCACATCGGCAAACTTTTTCTTGATTTTCACCTTTTGTCCTCTTGCAATAACGCAGGTTTCCCCGTTCACGGCAACAAAAACATTGTCCTTATAGTCCTTGTTGTCGCGGAAAAGCTCAATTTCCACCAATGTGTTTTCATCATTAACGCTTTGCGTGTTCTTTTTTACGGTTGTCATATTCTTTCTTCCTTTCTGTAGCTGCCGCATCGGCTGCCTGCCCCGTTTTGCAGGCAGCCGATAACGCTTCATATACTGTTTTTACGATCAGGCAAATGAGCTTGCCGTTTCAATTCTTATCATATAGGGCTCAACAAGACGGACAGCCGCCTTCGTTGCCTTCCAGCCTGCCGTTGCGCGCTGATTGAGCGGATCGCTTGTTCCGGCGCTGCCGAGCTGCTTTATAATCTGCGTGAGACCGCCGCCCTTTATTTCGGTTATTCCGTAAGCATTGTCGCCGAGAATAAGCGTGGAATAAACATCTCTTCCGCCTTCGCCGGAGCCGCCGGGGAAAATAACATCGTTTTCCGCCGGTGCGGATGCAGGCTCGTTTTCAAGGAAAATATATTTGCTTGCCGCGTTAAAGCCCTTAACCTTGTTTTCGGAATATTCTCCCGAAGCATTTTTTATCTGAACTGGCGCTCCGACAAGGTGTTCCGCGTCCTCCGCCGCGAGCGTTTCGTTCACGGTAACGCGGTAAACTGTTCCCGCTCCGCAGTTTTCGGTTGCGTTTCCTGCTGCCGAAAGCTTTGAATATGACGAAACGGTGAGGCTTCTTGCCGCTGCACAAAGGTTTTCTGCATGGAAAATCTTTGCCTCGCTCGATTCAACGAAACGCACATTTTCAATCTTGCCTATCTCGCCCTTGTATATGCCCTCGGGATCGGAGTAAGTCTTAACATTGAGCCACTTCGGGTCGCTCATCAGATCGTATGACACATCGGGATGAATAATGCCGACATAGCTTCCGTTAATCGGCTCGGCGTTCATCTTCTTAAGGAAGCGCACCGCCTGCCTTACCGCGTCAACGGTGAGATAGTGATTGCCGCTTTCCTTTCCTCCGGTGAGCTTTGCGCGCGAGCTTACCTGCCCCTCGGCATACTGCACGTTTGTGCCGCCGTTTAACACCTCGCGCGTGATTGTGTCAAGCGTTCTGCCTGCCTGCGCGCCGAGAAGCTTTGTTGCCTGAACAAGATTGTTGTCGATGGCTGCAAGCATCAGAATATCGGAAAGCTCGATAAAGCCGCCGTACTGCTTGACTTCCGCCGTTACAACCTCCATTTCAAGCTTCTGACCGTCGGGAGTAACACCCTCCGCAAGCGGCGTTGTCATCTTGGGCAGCGGATCGTATTTGCAAAATTCAATTGTTTTTCCGTTCCCCTTGGGAATCGGGCACTTCTGCCCGAACTGGTCATGCACAAGCCTCGGCTCCGCATTGTCAATAAGATATTCGGAATAGTATGTTTTCATTCCGTTTGAAAGCCCGTTATCCGAAAGCTTTGCCCCCGACTGCGAGTCAACAAGCCCCGCACTTGTGTTTACCTGACCGAAAAGCTGTAAATTAATTTTTCTGATATTCAATATATTTCGTCCTTTCTTAAAATGATATTCTTTCGCCCATTGCCGCGCGGCGCGCATATTCCTCGCGCTGCTTTTTGGAAAGCTTTGCCGCATCGTTGCCGATTATGATGCCGGCTGTCGGATCCGTTCCGTTCTCAACCGGTCTGCCGCCCTTTGCACGGATTGAATCAACAACCTTTTTCTCCGTGCTTTTCGAAGCGTTTGCAAGGATGTCGTCAAGATGAACAACCTCGTATGCCTGCTTAACGCCGACCCCTGCCTTGATAAGCTCAACGAAAGCCTCGTTTCCGAGCTCCTCCTCAAGGTTAAAGTCCGGGTATTCCTCAGCCGCTTCATTTGCCTCTGCGCGCCACTGCGCAGCCTTGCTTTGTGCCTGCGAAATCCGCGCGTCTTCATCGCGGCGGCGGCGAAGATATTCGTTTTCCGCCATCAGTCTTCTGAGCAGCGCGTCCCTGTCCGTGCCGCCGTTTGTGTTCTGCATTGTTTCCGTAGTAATCATCCTTTCAAGTTTTTCAATGTTTCCGTCCCTGATGCCGAAGCGATTCATAAGCGCTTCAACAATCCTTTCGTTTGCCTGTGAATTTTCCCTTTGCCTTTTCACTTCTTTAAGTCTGCGGTCAATGATCTTCTGCACTCGTGCGGCAAACTGTTTTTTGTATCTGCCGCTTATAAGCGCCTCGAATTCCGCAGTCTTTTCCTTCTCGCTCCCGGCGGCGGAGCTTTCACTTTCGCCCGATTGCGGTCCGCTGCTCTCCGCAGTTTTTTCAGCGTCTATGTCAATTCCGTTCTCCGCGGAAGATACGGAATTTACAAGCTTTTTCTCCTCTTTTTTCATAAAATCAATTCCTTTCCGTTTATATGAAGCTTAACGTTTTTCGGATATGTAAACGCAAGCTGTGAAAATCCGTGTAATGCCATGTCGTAAGCGCCTGCAGTAAGCTTGCCCGCGCAAAACTCAAGTGCGGCGCTTCCGCTTTGCTGCCTGCTTCTGACCCTGTGAACGCTTTTGTCGTTTTCAAGCGAGCCGAGCAGCGCATAATAAAGCGAGCTGACAGCCGCGCACACAATATCGCTGCCCTTTGAAAAGCATGCGTGTCCGCGTATTCTTATCTCGTAGCTTCCGCCGTTGTCGGCGGCATATATCTTAATCATTTTCCGTTTCCTCCGTTCGGCTTGCGGCAAGCTCCGCTCCCTCTCTGATTTTCGCCTCGATTGCCGATTTCCCCTCAAAATTCATCAGCTCCAGTGCGCACAGTGCCTGGTGCGCCGCCGCAGGCTCGAAAAAGCCGATTCTGAAAAGCTCCTTCGCCGTTTCGTTCTGCGAAAGACGGCTGTACGGGCTTTTTTTCTGCGCCTTAACGCTGATGTCAAACACCGGGCGGCGGTATGTCTGAATACCTCTGCTGCTTGTGAGAAGCTGCCGCCTGATTTTTTCGTTGCTGTAGTCTGTGAAGCGAAAGCTCCCGTCCTCACCCGTGATTCTGAACGAGCGCAGTTCATCGTAAAACTGGCGTATCAGTTCAATGCACAGGTAATTTATTTTTGTAAACGCTCTGTATGTTGTCATCAGCATGTCGCGGCTTGACTTGCTCCCTGCCTCCTGAAGCGCTTCAATCGCCGATGCCGCCGTAACGCCGCTGTTGCCCTGTCCGCGCGTAAAATCATTGTTCGCGCTTGTTTCTTTCATTTCGTCTATCTTCATGCGCAGAATGCTCACGCACGAGCCCGGCAGCTGTGAAACCGAAATCGGCTGCAGCCTTTCGGCGTTTATATCGCCCTCAACATGCACAAGCGGCTTTGACCAGTCAAGAAATTCACGCTCGTTCACCCCTGCGCTGACCTTTGCAAAATACCGCGGCCGTGCAGCCATCAGCGCGTTTTCGAGTATCGCCTGATTCAGCTTGTCAATATACATCTGCGGATTTTTCGTTATTGCTATATATCCGAACCCGACGGGCGTTCCCTCCTCCGGAAACAGCGTGTCGAAAACAATCGGATACTCCGCATGGTCATACCAGCCGTTTTCCGCAAATTCAGCGTGATTTTCCGATGCAAACAGCACCGTATCACCGACAAATTTGCAGTAATGCAAAAGCGCGCGTCCGTCCGCCGAGCGGATTTTGTAGTACCAGTCAACGACAAGACATTTATCGCTTGTGTCAACTGTGTCGTCATATATGTACTGCTTTATGTCAATAACATTTCCCGAATTTTTTCCGCGCAGAATCGGATACTCGCTTTCAAGCGCCTCGCGGTCGCGCAGGTCAACGATAAACAGATTTCTGCTTTTCTGCAAATCCGTTATTCCCG
>CAJJUC010000070.1 GCA_905195005.1 uncultured Eubacteriales bacterium
CGCTCAACAAGCTTGCAGGCGGCGTCGGGCAGATTTCAGTTGCTGCAACAAGCTCGGCATTCAGAATGAATATCCCCGTGATTTCAAAATGGGGAATTGTAGGAAAAATATTTTTTTCCTACGGCTTTCTTGTGTATGCGGCAATAATAATCGCCGTTCTGGCAAGCCGTTTCCTTTCAAAAACGCACAGAGGGCTGAACCTCCGCGCCGTCGGCGAAAACCCGGCAACAGCGGACGCTGCCGGTATCAATGTCATTCTTTATAAGTATATGGCAACATGTATCGGCGCAGGCATTTCGGGTCTCGGCGGTCTGTTCTATGTTATGGACTACACAAAGGGCACATGGGCAAACGACGGCACGATTGAAAGCCTCGGCTGGCTTGCGCTTGCGCTTGTAATATTTGCGGTTTGGCGTCCCGTAAACGCTATCTGGGGCTCGTATCTTTTCGGTGTGCTTTACTGGATTTATTTCTATATTTCGGGGCTTACAAGAAGCTCGCAGGAGCTTTGCAAAATGGTTCCCTATGTGGTTACAATCATTGTGCTTATCATGACAAGCATACGGAACAAACGCGAAAATCAGCCGCCGGCAAGCTTGGGGCTGGCATATTTCCGCGAGGAAAGATAATTCAAAACAAAATATATGCGGCAAAACGGACATAAATAAACCGTGTTGCCGCATATTTTAAAATTTGATTTTCGGAGGCGAAGGATATGAGCGAAGCATCGGTAAAAAGACTGGCGGAAATGATTGACGAGTGCGATAATATCGTGTTTTACGGCGGCGCAGGCGTATCGACCGAGAGCGGCGTTAAGGATTACCGCAGCGAGGACGGACTGTATAACACTGTCCGCGAGTACGGCGTTTCACCGGAGGAAATTCTGAGCCACGATTTCTTTGTGAAAAATCCGAAAGTTTTTTATGATTTCTACAGAAAATATTTTCTTGCCGAAGCAAAGCCGAATAAGGCTCACGCCGCGCTTGCGGAGCTTGAAAAAGAGGGAAAGCTCCGCGCCGTGATAACGCAGAATATTGACGGACTTCATCAGGCAGCCGGAAGCAAAAATGTGCTTGAGCTTCACGGAACGGTAAAAAAGTATTACTGCAATTCATGCGGAGCGGACTGCGGCAATGTGTCGGACGTTATTTTGTCGGGAGAAATTCCGCACTGCAAGCGCTGCGGCGGAATTGCAAAACCGCGCGTGGTGCTCTACGGTGAGATGCTTGATGAAAACGTAATCCAAAAAACGCTGAAATATATTGACGAAGCGGAGCTGCTTATCATCGGCGGAACATCGCTTGCAGTCAGCCCGGCAAACACGTTTGTGAATTGCTTTCACGGGAAATATGTTGTGATGATTAACAAAACCTCAACACCCTACGACGAGCGCGCTGACCTTGTTATAAGAGACAGCATCGGCAAGGTTTTCGAAGCTGTAGGAAAATTAAGAAGGAGCTGATTTTATGGAAACAAGAGTTGCACTGATTGCAATTATTGTGCATTGTGAGGATTCGGTTGGGGAGCTTAACGGTCTTTTGCACGAATACGGAAAATATATAATAGGCAGAATGGGGATTCCGTACAGGGAGCGCGGAGTAAACATTATTTCGGTTGCTGTTGACGCGCCGCAGGACATGATTAACTCCTTGTCGGGAAAGATCGGCAACATCAGCGGAATAACCGTTAAAACGGCTTATTCGGATGTTGTGAGCGGAAAAGGAAGCGGTGACTGATATGAGCATGAATGACACACCGTCCGCAAACAGGGTGCATATAGGATTTTTCGGGAGAAGAAATGCCGGCAAGTCGAGCCTTGTCAATGCGTTCACCGGGCAGAAAATGTCGGTTGTGTCAGATTTCGGCGGAACCACAACCGACACCGTGAAAAAAGCGATGGAGCTTTTGCCGATGGGTCCTGTTGTCATCGTTGATACTCCGGGCTTTGACGATGAGGGCGAGCTTGGGAAAATGCGTGTTGCCGCGGCTAAAAAGGCGCTTGAAAGCATTGACGCGGCAGTTCTCGTATGTGACGGCACAAAGGAAATCGGCGCATGTGAAAAACAGCTCGTTGAAATATTTGACGAGCATAATACTCCTTATATAATTGCATATAATAAATGCGATTTGAGCAGGAATCAGCAATTGAATGAAAAATCAATCGCCGTCAGTGCGGTTACGGGGGAAAATATAACGGAGCTTAAGGAGCGCGTTGCAAGACTTATTCTGCCGCGCGGAAACAAACTCGGAATTGTGAACGGAATCGTGAAACGCGGAGATTTCGCCGTGCTTGTCACGCCGATTGACACGGCAGCGCCGAAGGGCAGGATGATTTTGCCGCAGCAGCAGGTTATCCGTGATGTGCTCGACTCAGGCGCGGCGAACATCGTTGTAAAAGAGGATATGCTGAAAACGGCGCTTGAAAGCCTCAGCGTTAAGCCTGCCGTTGTGATAACCGACAGTCAGGCGTTCGGGGCGGTTTCAAAAATCACTCCGAAAGATATAAAGCTGACATCATTTTCGATTCTTATGGCAAATTTTAAAGGGATGCTCGAAACGGCGGTTCACGGCGCGGCGGCAATGGACAAGCTTAAAAGCGGCGATCGTGTGCTTATTGCGGAGGGCTGCACGCATCACAGGCAATGCGATGACATCGGCAGCGTTAAAATTCCGAAATGGCTCAGGGAATATACCGGCTGCGAGCTCGATTTGACAATTGTTCCCGGGCATGAATTTCCCGAAAAACTTGACAGGTACTCGCTTGTCATTCACTGCGGCGGATGTATGCTGACGGAAAAGGAGATTTTTTCGAGAATGGAAAGAGCGCGCAAATGCGGCGTTCCGTTCACAAATTACGGAATAGCCATTGCGCAGATGCATGGGATTCTCAGGCGAAGCCTTGAGGTTTTCCCCGATATATTAAAAATACTTGAGTGATATGGAAAGAATATATATAGCTATTGATTTAAAATCGTTTTATGCTTCTGTTGAGTGCGTGGAACGCGGGCTCAGTCCGCTCGACACAAATCTTGTCGTTGCGGACGCGTCGCGCACGGAAAAAACAATCTGCCTTGCAGTGTCGCCTGCGCTGAAATCTGTCGGGATTCCGGGCAGACCGCGCCTTTTTGAGGTTGTTGCAAAAACGGCGGAGGAAAACCGCCGCCGTGCAAAAGCAATCGGAAAAGCTTTTTCGGGCGAAAGCTGCTCGGCGGAGGAGCTGAAGAAAAATCCGCAGCTGAAGCTTTCGTATATTGCCGCGCCGCCGAGAATGCAGCTGTATACAAAGTACAGCACGGATATTTATGCTGTCTATCTTAAATATGTTGCGCCCGAGGATATGCACGTTTACTCGATAGACGAGGTTTTTATTGATGTGACGAATTATCTTAAAACGTATAAAATGACGGCGCACGAGCTTGCAATGACAATGATTCTTGATGTGCTGAACACAACCGGGATTACTGCGACTGCAGGGATAGGCACAAACCTTTATCTCTGCAAGATTGCAATGGATATAATGGCAAAAAGAATGCCGCCCGATGAAAACGGCGTGCGTATAGCATATCTCGATGAAGAGGCGTATCGCCGTGAATTGTGGAGTCACCGTCAGCTTACGGATTTTTGGCGCGTGGGCAGGGCAACGGCGAAAAAGCTGGAATCAAACCGCCTGTACACAATGGGCGATATTGCGCGTTATTCGCTTTCGCAGTACGGTGAAAATCTTCTTTATAAGCTGTTCGGCGTTAATGCCGAGCTGCTTATCGACCATGCATGGGGGTGGGAGCCGTGCACAATTGCCGATATCAAGTCATACCGTCCGCAGAACAACAGCTTGAGCTCGGGTCAGGTACTGAAAGAGCCGTATTCGTTCGAAAAAACGCGGCTGATAGTCAAGGAAATGGCGGAGCTCCTTGCGCTTGACCTGCTCGATAAAGCGCTTGTAACGAATCAAACGGTTCTGACAATCGGATATGATGTCGAAAATATTAACGACCCGTTGCGCAAAAAAAGCTACAAAGGCGAAATAACCGCAGACGCATACGGGCGAAAGGTGCCAAAGCCGGCGCACGGGTCGGACAATATCGGCAGATTCACGGCTTCATCGCGGCTGATTACGGAAAGCGTTCTGAGAATATTTGACAGAGTTGCCGATGAAAAGCTCCTCGTAAGGCGTCTTACGCTTGCCGCCAATCATGTTATAAGTGAGAGAGATATTCCGAAAAATGACGCTCCGGCGCAGCTTGATATGTTTACGGACTACGAAAAAGAGGAACAGGAGCGCGGACAGCTTGAAAACGCGCTGGAGCGCGAAAAAAGCATGCAGCGCGCCATGCTCGGAATAAAGAAAAAGTTCGGGAAAAACGCAATAATCAAGGGCATGAACCTTGAGGAGGGCGCAACCACCGTGGAGCGCAACAATCAAATCGGGGGGCACAGAAAGTGAGGGAAAGGCTGTGGACAAGGATTACAGCGATATAATAAATCTGCCGCATCATCAGTCTGCCGTGCGGAAGCACATGTCCGCGGCAGACCGCGCGGCACAGTTCGGCTCGTTTGCCGCACTCACAGGGCATAGCGCCGCCATTTCGGAAACGGCGCGCCTGACGCAGCGAAAACCCGAGCCTGACGAATATGAAAAAGAAGAAATCGACAGAGTTTTGCGCATGGCTGCAAACGACAGAGAAGTGCGCATAAGCATAACCTATTTCATAGCCGACAAATTGAAGGACGGCGGCGAATACGTGAATATCCGCGCAACGGTGAAAAGAATCGATTCATATGCAAAGGAGCTTATAACTGCCGATGACAAGCATATTAAGATAAGCGATATATTAAGTGCGGAAATTCTCCGCTGAAATAAAGAAGCTGTTTAAATTTTTAAACAGCTTCTTTATTTCAGTTCGTTTGCCATTGTGTAGAATCCATAGTATATACCTTTTTTAGCAATCAGCTCATTATGCGTGCCCTCTTCAACAATTCCGTCATGCGTGAGCACAAGTATGCGGTCAGAATTTTTAATGCTTGAAAGCCGGTGCGCAATCGTAAGCGTTGTCCGCCCGACGGCAAGCGCGTTCAGGGACTTTGCAACGGCAAATTCGCTTTCGTTATCAAGCGCGCTCGTTGCTTCGTCAAGAATTATGATAGGCGGATTTTTCAAAAATACGCGCGCAATGCTGATTCGCTGTTTCTGTCCGCCCGAAAGCTTCACGCCGCGCTCGCCGACAAAGGTGTTATATCCGTCCTTTAATCCGCGGATAAATTCATCTGCTCCGGCTTTTTTTGCGGCGCTGACAACCTCTTCAAGCGTTGCTCCGGGTTTTCCGTAGGCAATATTTTCGTAAACCGTTCCGGAAAAAAGATAAACATCCTGCTGAACCATGCCGATTGAGCGGCGCAGGCTTTTAAGCGTGAAGCCTTTTATATCCTTTCCGTCAATCGTGATTGTGCCGGAGGTTGTGTCGTAAAACCTCGGAATAAGATTGCAAAGCGTTGTCTTGCCGCCGCCGGACGGACCGACAATCGCAACTTTTTCACCTGCTTTTATTTCAAGATTCAGATTCGAAAATACCTCGTTGTGGTCATCGGGGTATTCAAAGCTTACATTATGAAAGGCAATGCTTCCCTTTGTATTTTCAAGCGGAACGGCGCCGGGTTCGTCAAATATATCGATATCGGCGTCCATTATTTCAAGAAAGCGTTCAATTCCCGTCATTCCGCGCTGAAACTGCTCGGTAAATTCAATTATGCGCCGGATCGTTGCAATCAGCGTTGAGATGTACATGACATATGCCACCATGTCACCCGGCAGAATTTTACCGTAAACAAGGAAAAGTCCGCCGCCGATAACAACCGTCAGATACATAAGTCCGTCAAAGGTTCGCATGGAGGTGTTGAACAGTCCCATCAGCTTATAGGATATTGTTTTAATCCGCAGAAATTCAAGATTACCAAGCTCAAATTTACTGTTTTCCATATCCTCGTTTGTGAAAGCCTTGACAACCTTGTGCCCGAGCAGGCTGTCCTCTATACTTGCATTAAGTTCGCCGATTTGAAGCCGCTGCTGCTTGAATGCCGCGCGCATTTTTTTGTTTATAATGCGGCAAACAACCGTCATCAGCGGAACGAATATGAAAATCATCAGCGTGAGAGGGATGTTAATTCTCAAAAGAATGACAAACGAAATGCTGATTTTCAGAAATGCAATGAAAAATTCCTCGGGGCAGTGGTGCGCAAATTCCGTAATGTCAAACAGGTCGTTTGTTATGCGCCCCATAATCTGCCCGACTTTTGTGTTGCTGTAATAAGTGTCTGACAGCTTTTGCAGATGTGCGTAAGCGTCGCGCCGCATGTCGGTTTCGATTTTCGCGCCGGTAATATGTCCGATGCTTGACATATAATAATTAGCAAAGCAATCAACAATGCGCAGCACAAAATATAAAAGTCCGAGCCGCAGTACCATGCTGACTGTCAGCAGAGCAACATCATCAAGCGCGGTGTTCGTGATTTTCCGCATTATTATCGGCAGCACTATTTCGCAGACGGTTGTGAGAGCCGCGCAGAATAAATCCGTAACAAAAATTGCGGCATAGGGCTTGAAATAGGGTAGAAACCGCCGTATAAGCGTTCCCGTTGAATATTGTCCTTTTTCAGATTCCTGTGTCATGTTAATCTCCTTTAAAAAGCAAAACCGAACCCGTGCGGCTCGGTTTTGCGGATGTGTCTGAAATCAGTCTGCCGAATCAAAGCAGAATGAATATATTCCCGTGAGCATGTCAAAGTCGGCATAAGCAATATACCAGCCGAATGCATCCTTAAACACGCTGCTGCTCACAAATGTCATTGAATTATCTATAAATGTGTTTCCGCTTGCAGTATACTCCGTTCCGTTAATGGTTACCTTATCCGAGCCTGCGTTTAAAACCATTTCGGAGAACGGCGCGTTGCTGCCCTCTTTGTTTGTGATGCGGATTTCACCGTTGTTAAAGGTTATTTCCGCATCCTCGCAGGCTGCATTTGCAAAATCACGCACGGGAATGTAGAACGTTCCATCGATAACGGGAAGCGCTGTGGATTCAACGGGAATCCACACATCATTTTCCGAGGGGTCGTACTGACCGCCGGGAGTCAAATCCTTTATCATGTCATTGAGCGAGAATGAATTATCAGCCGTAAGCGCCGGTATGTTAACCTTTGTTGAGCCAAACTTGGAAAGTGAGGCGTTGTACTTAAATGTGAAATCAAGCGTTCCGTTGTTCACAAGCTGCCAGTCCTCGCCGGTTAAAAGCTTGTAAATCTGCCTAATGTCAATCTGCATATCAAAATTTGCGGAGCAGGAGGTGATTTTTCCGCCCGAAAGACGGTATGTAAGCGTGATGCCGTCCTTTCCGACAAACGTAAGCTCTGCAAGCTTCTTCATCATATCCATTGATTCCGAAAAAGCGTTATACTCATCGCTGCCATCACCGTAAGCTGTCATAAGCGGCTTGTAAAGCTCATTGATTTTTGGCGAAAGCTCGGAAAGAATTGAAGAAAAAGCAGCTGCGTCAATCTTAACAGTGGCGGTGGAGCCGCTCATTTTAATATCGGCATATTTCGCAATTAACCCTGCCGAAAATGTTGAAATATCATTCATAAACTGCTCATTGAATACCGAAGCGAAAAATCCTGCCATCGCGTCTTTATCGCTCTGCTCGGTAAGCATATCAAACAAATCAATGTGCATGTACTTGTTTGTGAAGGGATATGAGTAGATAACCGTACATTTCGGCGCGGTTATATCCGTCATATCAACCGACATCCACATTCCGAGCTTGGATTTTGCATTAAGCTCAAGATTTTTATTTACGGTGATTCCGTGAACCGAATCGGAGGTCAGCGCAATTTCGCCCTTTTTAAAATCCTTGCTGAAGCTCATTTCCGTGACAAGCGTGCCGTCAGCGGATAACAACCCCTCAAGCATCGCCTTAACGTCGATGAAATTGTTGATTTCATCGGGTATGTTCAACTCCTTTAAGAGTGAAGCAGCGGAAGCGGCATTGTCAAACGTCAGCGAAAATGTGTAATTCCCGGTGTAATCGGGATAAATCTGAGAAAGAAAATCAAGAGACTGTGCATTTGCGCCGATTGCTGCAAAAATGAGCAGCAGAGCGGTTAAAAGCGCGGTTAGTTTTTTCATGTAAGCAACTCCTTTTATTTTTATATTTATATGTTATCATAGTATTTTTGTTAATTCAAGCTTTTTTTGCCAATAAAAGAATTTCATTTGGAGAGGAAACAATTGCGTCTGCTCCGGCTTTTTCAAGTTCTGCGCGTCCGCGGAAGCCCCACAGAACGCCCACTGAAAAAATGCCGCTGTTTTTTCCGGTTTCAATATCTGTTGCCGTGTCACCGATATAAAGGCACTCACCAGGCGCAACGCCGAGCTTTTCGGTTATCTCGAAAACCGCGGTCGGATCGGGCTTCAGCGGAACGCCGTCACGCCCCCCGAAGCAAAGGTCAATCAGATCGCTTCCGAAAAGAGAATCGGCAATTTTCACGGTTGTCGGGTTCGGCTTGTTGGAGAGAATTGCCGTTTTGATTCCCCGTTCTTTCAGCGACTTCAGAAGCTCGCAGATTCCGTCATACGGTCTTGCGAGATAAAGAAATCCGTCATCGTACGTTTTATTGTAATATTCGAGCAGCGGCTCATGCAGCGCCGCATCACCGCCCGATTCCTTTATCATGCGCTCAGTGAGCTTTCTTGCTCCGTTTCCGACAAGAATTTTGTATCGCTCGGTTTCAATCGGCGCAAGATTAAATTTTCTCAGCGCAGCATTGGCGTAATAAGCAATTGAATCAAGCGTGTTCACGGTGGTTCCGTCCATATCGAAAATGCATGCTTTTATCATAATCGCATCCCCTTATCTGAGTATTTTAATTATTCTTGTCGAAAAACGCGTTGATTTATGCGGCAGTTTATCGGCAACGAAAAACACGCCGAGCGTAACCGCGATTGAAGCGACTGCCGCCGCGTCGGCAATCATCATGTTATCCGTCAGTTTTTTTACAGCGAAATAAATGCCTATACAAATTAATATCGGCAGAATATACCCGATGAATGCAAGCAGCAAAAACGCACCGGAATTCATTTGCAGCTTAACAGTGTCTCCGACCTTCGCGGCAAGTCCGTTGGTTGCCGAAACAACCGTTGCCGTCGGCTTGCACTCACTGCTGCAGTTTGCACAGTTTTCGCCGCACATGCTCACCCTTCTGATTCTCACAAGCGCGTTTTTTCCGTTCAGTTTAACAACTTCGCCGATTTGTTCCATATATATCCCCCTTTTCAGGCATATGCGGCAAGCATCTGCCGCGCATTTTCGAGCGACACGTCGGTTATCTTGTCACCGCTTATCATTCGTGCAAGCTCTGCGGCACGTTTTTCGGGTGCAAGCGGATAAACGGAGGTTGCCGCGCCGCCTGAATCAACGCGCTTTTCTATCAGCAGATGATTTGTTCCTGCAGCGGCAATAATCGGCAGATGCGTAACGCATATCAGCTGATAGCCGTCCGCAAGCCGCCGCATTTTCGCGGCGATTTTTTCGGCGGCGCGCCCCGAAACACCCGTGTCGATTTCATCGAACAAAAGCGTCGGTGTTTTGTCAAAATCAGAAAAAACGGATTTGAGTGCAAGCATAATGCGGCTCAGCTCGCCGCCCGAAGCAATTTTTTCAATCGGTGCGGGCTCACTTTTCGGATTGGAGGAAAACAGCATTTCAACATTCTGCGTACCGTGCTCCGAAAGTCCGCAGTCGGTAAACGAAAAGGTTATTTCCGCCTCGCTCATGTCAAGCGTGGCAAGCTCCGCGTTTATTGCCGCCGCAAGCTCCTCCGCTCCTTTTTTGCGAACGGCGGAAAGCTCCGCCCCAAGCCTTTCGGCTTCCTTTTTCTGCCCTGCAGCTTCTTTTTCAAGCGCAGAAAGATTGTCGTCATAGCTCATAAGCTCCGCAAGCCGTGCCTGCGATTTTTCACCGTATGCGATAACAGCTTCAAGGCTTCCGCCGTATTTGCGCTTCAGTGAATTTATAACGGCAAGTCTGTCCTCAATCTCATCAAGTTCACGCGGATTAAAGTCCACAGACGAGCTGTACGCGGAAATGTCGCGCCCGAGCTCCTCAAGCTCATAGTAAATATCGGTCAGACGCTCTGTGCAGCCCTTCAGTGAATCATCGATTTCGGAAAGCCTTTCGCCGCTGCGAAGTGCGGAGTAAAGACTGTCACGCACACCGCGGTCGCCGCAGATAAGCTGCTGCATTTCGCGGCTGAGCTCGGAAAGCGTTTCGGCATTGTCAAGCACCTTGCGGCGCTTCAAAAGCTCGTCCTCCTCACCGTCCGTCAGCTCCGCGCGTGTTATTTCATCAACCTGAAAGCTCAGAAAATCAATTTCCCTTGCACGCTCGGATTCGTCCGACTGCATTTGCGCAAGGCTGCGCTCGGCTGATTTGTAATTCCTGTATGCTTCGCGGTATTGGCTTAAAAGCTCGCCGCTTCCTGAAAAACTGTCAACAAAGGAAAGCTGCCCCGCCGCACTCAGCAGCACGGCGTTGTCGCGCTGCCCATGAATCGCAACAAGCTTTTTCCCGATCTCGCGCAGCAGCGAAACGGGAACCGAAGCGCCGTTAATTCTGCACTGATTCCGCCCATCGCGGTAAAGACGGCGCGATATAATTATATTTCCGTCATCACATTCGATTCCGTTTTCAGCCAGCACAGAATCAACATTTTTATCAAAAAATGAAGCGTTGACCGATGCGAAGTCTGCGCCGCTGCGGATAAGTCCGTGCGCGCCGCGGCAGCCGAGCACAAGGTTAAGCGAATTGATAAGCAGCGATTTTCCAGCGCCCGTTTCACCCGTGATAACGTTGAGTCCCGATTCAAACGATACCGAAGCCTTCTCAAATACCGCAACATTTTCAATATCAAGCTGTAACAGCATAAAGACCGCTCCTCAACCGATTAGTGTTTTAATTTTGCGGCAAAGCTTCTGCGCCGCGTCCTCGCTGCCGGCAACGATAAAAATTGTGTCGTCTCCGGCGATTGTGCCGAGTATTCCCGGATAATGCATTGCGTCAAGCGCTGCGGCAGAGCCCTGCGCCATTCCCGTAAGAGTCTTTAAAACGATTATGTTCAGCGCACAGTCAGCACTCACAACGCTTTTGCTGAATATAATCGACATTTTTTCAACAATCTCGTCACTGTCATGAACGGCGCGGTTGGTTGTATAAACATACTTTCCGCTGCCGTTGAGCCTTTTTATCAGTCCAAGCTCCTTTATATCGCGCGAAACCGTTGCCTGCGTAACGTCAAAGCCGACCTCCGAAAGCGCAACCGTCAGATCCTGCTGCGTTTCAATATCGTGCTCGCGGATAAGCTCAAGAATTTTATCGCGGCGTTTGTTGCTCATGAAAAACACTTCCTCTTTAAATTTTCTCAGAATTTTTTCTGTAATATATCGTAAAAGCTCAGCTCGGGCTTGTGCGCCAGCCGCACAGTGTATTCCGACTTTTCAACCGTCACCCTTTCGCCCGGGGCAACGGGGCGGAATATCTGCCCG
>CAJJUC010000071.1 GCA_905195005.1 uncultured Eubacteriales bacterium
GTTGCTCTTTTCCGCGCGGAACGTCGGACCGAAGGTGTAAACGCCGCCGAGCGCCATTGCATGAGTTTCAACGTTAAGCTGACCGCTTACGGTAAGATTGGTGGGTTTTCCGAAAAAGTCCTGCGAATAGTCAACCTTGCCGTCGGGCGTTTTCGGAAGATTATCGGGGTCAAGCGAGGTAACGCGGAACATTTCTCCCGCGCCCTCACAGTCGCTCGATGTGATAATCGGGGTATGAACATAAACAAATCCGCGCTGATTAAAGAATGTGTGGATGGCATATGCCAAAATGCTTCTCACACGGAAAACAGCCGAAAAGGTATTCGTTCTGGGGCGCAGATGCGCAATTGTTCTGAGATATTCATACGAATGGCGTTTTTTCTGAAGCGGATAATCGGGAGTTGACGCACCCTCAACCCGGGCACTTTCCGCATTAAGCTCAAACGGCTGTTTTGCGTCGGGGGTCTGAACGGTTGTTCCCTCAAAATAAACCGAGCTGCCGACATTGAGCGCCGCAATTTCGTCATAATTTTCAAGCTTATCCTTTTCAATAACGACCTGCAGGCACTCAAAAAAGCTGCCGTCGTTAATTGATACAAATCCGATTTTATTATTTGCGCGGATTGAACGAATCCATCCGGCAACGCGCACCTTTTCACCCTGCTGCAGCTCCGGTGTGCGATAGAGCTGTTTAATTGTTGTTCTTTTCATAATTTCAGCACCTCTCATGTGTTATTTAACTATTGTCGCCGTATGCGTCATTGAAAACGTTTCGCCGCCGGCAAGCCTTGTGATGCCTTCTTTTTCGTCAAAGCTGCCGTTAAAATCAATTCTGTCGGGGCAGCCGCTCCATGGCTCAAGGCAAACATATTTTCCGCCAAGCGCTTTCCATATGAGGAAATATTCAAAGCCCTGGAAATCAACGCGGATTTCGCGCCCGTCCACTCTGTTTACAAGGCGAACGCTTTTTGACTGCAAATGCTCGAAAACAAGCGCGTCGTTTGCAAAATATTCTTCATTCAGGTCAATGCGCCCGTTATCGGAAATGTGATTTTTTTCGTATGTGAGAAAGTTTCCGTCCAGCACTGTAGCATTCAGCGGTTCCTCTTTTTCGAAAATCACGCTGTAATTTTCGATTCCGTCCGGGCAGGCATATGCTTCGTGACCGCCGAACGAAAAGAAGATTTCACTGTCGGACGGATTTTTAACGCTGTAAGTAATTTCAATGCTGTTATCGCAAAGTCTGAACGCTGCTCGCATTTCAAAATCAAAGGGATAATGCTTTTTTGTTTCATCATTTGAACGAAGCAGAAAAACAGCGCTGTCCTTTTCAGCTTTTTCACATTCAAAGCTCATAAGCTTTGCAAAGCCGTGCTTTTTAAGCTGATATTCTTTTTCTCCAAACTTCAGCGTGTCGTTTTTAAGTCCGCCGCAGATGGGGAACATAATCGGCGCGCGTCCGCTCCAGACCGATGGATCTCCGTTCCACTGGCGGTCGTTTCCGTCCTTATCCTTAATGCGCACGATTTCCGCACCGAGTGCGCTTATTTCAACTGTAAGAAAATCATTTCTAATTTCAATTGTTTTATCCATATGCCACACCTCTTTCAATATAACTAAAAACTGTCACGCTCCGCAGTAAATCGAAGCGTGACAGCTACTGCGGAAAAGCTTACTCTCCGCAGTTATGGTCACAATTATCGCAATCGTCAAATTCAAGCTGAATTTCCTCATTGCAAGAGGGGCAAACGATTGTATCCTCACACTCATCGAGAAGGTCGGGATCAAGATAAATCATGTCATGGCAATGGGGGCACTCTATTCCGAATTCCTCATCGTCATCGTCATCCTCATCATCGTAATCCTCGTAAAAATCGTCCTCAACAGCTGCAAGATCTTCATCGACTTCATCAATCTGATCCTGCATGTCCTCCTGAACCTCAACGATTTCGTAAATCTCATCAGCCATGTCGGAAAGAGCCTCAACGATTGCCTTAAGGAGCTTGCCCTCCTTGGTTGTTTCGTCAATGTCAAGACCTTCGGCAAGACCTCTGATATAAGACATTTTCTCTGTAAGATAGCTCATTTTTAAACCTCCCTTTAGTTTGCGCGGCCCATATATTCACCGGTACGCGTATCGATTTTAATTGTTTCTCCGTTGTCAATGAACAGCGGAACCATAACAACAGCGCCCGTTTCAAGAGTTGCGGGCTTCGTTGCGCCGGTTGCAGTGTTTCCGGCAAAGCCCGGCTCCGTCTCCGTGATTGTCAGTTCAACAAAGTTCGGCGGTTCAATACCGAAAATATTTCCCTTGTAGGAAAGGATTTTAACCTGCATGTTTTCCTTAACAAACTTAAGGGAATCACCGATCTGTTCCGCGCTTACGGGAAGCTGCTCATATGTTTCGGGATCCATGAAATAGTAAAGGTCACCGTCGTTGTAAAGATACTCCATATCCTTGCGCTCGATATGCGCCTTGGGCATTTTATCCGTGGGGCTGAAGGTTTTTTCAACAACGCCGCCGTTGATAACATTCTTAATCTTGGTTCTTACAAACGCCGCGCCTTTTCCGGGCTTAACGTGCTGGAACTCAAGTATCTGATAAACGCTTCCGTCATATTCAAATGTTACTCCGTTTCTGAAATCTCCTGCTGATATCATCTTTTTCTATCCTTTCGTTAATAGTATTCCTCTGCTATATTGTATTTTACAACACATTGACGCAAATAGCAAGCATTTTTTTGAAAACGCGCTAAATTTACGCTTTTACGCCGAGGCGTTCCTCTATCAGTGCGGCAAGTGTGTGTGCGTCGGACGCAATTTCCTCCTGATTCTGCCCCTCAATCATAACGCGGACAAGCGGCTCCGTTCCGCTCGGACGGATAACAACGCGCCCCTGCCCGTTATATTTTGCGTTCAAACGGTTGATTTCATTCGTGATAATCTCATCTTCAACATAGGCAAAATCGCCGCTTTTTGCAACGCGCGCATTTTTAAGCACCTGCGGATAAATTGTGATAACCTTTTTAAGCTCCTGAACGGTTTTTCCGCTCGTTCTTACTATCTGCGCAAGCTGAAGCGCCGTAACAAGTCCGTCACCTGTCGTATTATAGTTAAGGAAAATGATATGCCCCGACTGCTCTCCGCCGAGCACATATCCCTTATCAACCATTTCCTCAAGAACATATCTGTCACCGACTTTTGTGCGCGGAATTGCAATCTCCTCTCTTTCGCCCATTTTGAAAAGACCAAGATTGCTCATAATCGTTGCGACGAGCGTATTTTTGTCAAGCGTTCCGTTTTTCTTCATCTCAGAAGCGCAGATTGCCATTATCGCGTCGCCGTCGATAACCTCACCGTCGGAATCCACTGCAAGCACGCGGTCAGCGTCGCCGTCAAAGGCAAAACCGATGTCGCAGCGGTTGTTTTTCACAAACTCGCAAAGTCCCTCAATATGCGTTGAGCCGCAGCCGCGGTTGATATTTATTCCGTCGGGCGCACTGTTTATAACATATATTTCGGCGCCGAGCGCTTTGAACGTTTGCGGCGCCGTTCTGCTTGAAGCGCCGTTTGCGCAGTCAAGTGCAATCTTCATTCCCGAAAAATCAACCCCAACGGTTGATTTTGCAAATTCAACATAGCGGTCAAGCAGCGTTTCGTTGCGCATGACCGTGCCGACGTCCGCACCTATCGGGCGCTCCGCAACAGGCTCGTCATTGAGTATTATATCCTCAATTTCTTCCTCTATTTCATCGCGCAGCTTATATCCTTCGGAATTAAAAAACTTGATTCCGTTAAATTCCGCCGAATTGTGCGAAGCCGAAACCACAATCCCGGCGTCAAAGCCGAGCGTCCGCGTGAGGTATGCCACGGCAGGCGTCGGGATAACTCCGGCGCATGTAACATCCGCACCCATGGACATAATTCCGGCACACAGCGCCGCTTCAAGCATCGGACCGCTTCTGCGCGTATCCATTCCTATAAGAATTTTCGGTGTATGACATGCCTCGCGTCCGAGAACATAAGCCCCTGCCTGTCCGATCTGAGCTGCAAGCTCGTAAGTAAGGTCACGGTTTGCAACTCCGCGCACACCGTCTGTTCCGAATAATCTACCCATGTTTCAGTCTCCTCCGATTTAATCTATAGTATATTACAGTATCAGTATATCACATGCCAAACGGATTTTCAACATTAATTTATTGCTGTTTCCGATTTATCCTTTTTTACTGTTTATCCCGACAATTCCGCCGACTGCGCCGCACAGTGCAGCTATGCCGAGCTGACGGAGTATGTACGGATTCGCTGCCCGAGTTCCGTATATGCACATGCCGATTCCGCACAGCGCAGCAGTGTACACGAGCGCTGCGCAGCTCCCCGTGAGCCAGCCGCGTTTTTTTCCGCCGCGCGCACAAAGCAGCCCTGCCAGACATGCCGAAAAATACTTAGCTCCGCACTGAATTTTTTCCGCCGCGGTATCGCTTACCCCAACAAAGCCGAAAATTGCCGAAAGCAGTGCGGCAAGAATTACGGTAACAAAAAAAGCCGTGACCCATCCTGACAGAAATCGCCCAATCGGAAAAGAATCGTTTGCAGCCGTTTTCATAAAAACACCTCCGAATATTATTAATACATGATATTCGGAGGTACTCTCAATTATTCGTGAACCGTAAGCACACGCGATATTGAATTTTTCTCAAGCTTGATTTTAACCCTGTCGGCGCCTGTTTCGATTGTTACGGAATCTTCCTTAATCGAAGCGACTTTTCCCATGATTCCGCCTGCCGTCACGATTTCATCGTTTACCTGAAGATTGTCAAGCATGTCAGCCATCTGACGCTGACGCTTTTTCTGCGGTCTGATAAGCAGGAAATAAAAGATTGCCACCATCACCGCAAGATAAATAATCGTGAAGAGACCGCCGCCCGCTGCCTGGGGCTGCTCCGCAGCCTTTGCTGCATAAGCTGTTAACATAACATTCATCCTTTCTTACATTTTGTACTTGTCTCTGCTGTTAATGATATATCCGCTGATATTCATTGCATTTTTCATTTTGCCGGTTCTTTCGCCGTTCTCCGTTTTAACTCCGACTGCGATATAAAGCCCGTCGTTTTCAATCATGCCGAGGCGTTTTGCAAGGGAATTGTCCTTAAGCGAAACGGCGTACAGCCTGCCGTCCGAATCCTCAAGATACTCATTTTTTTCGTTTGACGGAATATATACCGAAGCGTCCTCAAAAACCGACTTATCCTTGATTTGTTCAAACGCCTGCTTATCGGCAATATACGCGTCGTATTCCCCCGATGCAATACATTCCTCAAGCCTTTTAAGAACATCGCCCTCACTTTTTTCGGCAAATGCCTTAACATCGGCAACACGCGAGCTGTCATGGTTAACGTCCTTTAAAAGCAGCTCAAGCTCCGGTTTTGCATCCTTGAAATACTGCGTGTTCATATACTTTGTGCTGACGAAAACAAAGCTCAGATCCGATTCTTTATCCGATGTCACGCTGTTATAAATCACAAGACTGCACACAATAACAACAATCGCAATAATTATATGCCACTTATAATATCCCAGCCTCGTCTCCACCGAATATCACCGTCCGTCAAACAGAATGATATTATTATATAATATATTTCCTCACTTGGCAAGCTTTTTTTTAGATTATTTACATTTTACATCTGCAGGCTTAAAAAAATTTGACATAGTGCAAAATATTAATTGGCAAAAATTGGGAATAACTGCTATCGGCTATTCCCAAATCGAACAAACTCAAAGCCTTCAATTATACCACTCCGCAACTACACTTTTATGGTACTAAAAAGAGGCAGCTTCGTGTTATAGAAATTGCCTCCGATTGCGCTGTTTAGTTTTTTATGCATAGGTTCAAATACGTCGGGATAAACCTTTTATTTTCTCTGTTTTTTGCTTTCGTTATAGTTCGAATCTCTCAAAACACAGGCATATATCTCTGAGAATTGAGTGCGAAAAAGGGTTTGCGGAAATTCTGCAAACCCTCTTTGCAGCTGACCAAATCGACATTATATCTTTTTGGCTCTGCTTTTGTGCTGCCGATGGTGGGGGTCGAACCCACACGGTATCGCTACCACGGGATTTTGAGAGCAGAACGGGCGGATTTATATTGTTTTATTCTGTTCCCGTTCTTACCTCCTGTTCCCTGCAATTTCGGGAGTTAAAAAGTCATCTCAGGCAACCTCCCGATATATCATAAAGAATGTTTTTTGACAAATTGTTAGAAACATGTTAGATAGAACAGGTGCAGTCTGCACGATGATAAAAACATTTCACGCAATTATATAAGCCGCTATTATCATTATTACGGTTTTAAAGCGACTTTCCTTACCATTCGGAGAGATTAACCCTCTTTTTATATTGACTTCTCTATATAATCATCAATTATCTTCATGTAAAAATCAACCTGTTCATCGGTTGAAGTATAATCCGACAAAATGAAAGCATGCTCGGCGCCGTCAAGTTCATAATAATTACACTTGTTTCCAAGCCTGTTCATTCCCTCGCAAAACGTTCGGGATATTTTGCAGTCTGCAACCTTGTCACGGTTACCGTGCATTATCAAAAAGCTTGCATTGCATTTTTTTATGTTATAAACAGGGGACGCTTTTTTCCGCTCCTCCGCCGTTTTCGCAGTCGCGCTCCAGCTGTCGGTTGTTAAATCAAGAACCGGATTTGCCCCGATTATCATGCTTGCACCTACATTGACATCCATCCCCAGCTCCACCGCCAAATGACCGCCGGCAGAATCGCCGATTATAATCAGTTTATCGAAATCCGCATTATTTCCCATATATCGAACTGCATCCTTGCAGTCCTCAATCAAATCAAAGACGGTTGTAGTATCATCAAAATTAATCGACCTGTATGATATGGCTGCCGACACATATCCTTTATCGGCATAATACTGTGCCTGAAAATTCATCCGACCTCCGTCCCAATTATTTTCATCGGTCATAACGGCATTCCAGCTGCCGCCGTGTATCGCCAGCACCGCAGCGCCGTCTTTTGTTTTGCCTTGAGGGATGTACATTTTAACCGGCAGTCTCACCCCGTTTATCTTTTTGTAATATGTATCAAGCTGCGGTTTAATTTGCAGTATTCTCTTCTTGTTCTCACTTACGGCAGCGCCTGAATTATCGCCGCTTGTATACTTAATTATTTTCAACTTAAAGCCTCCCCCTATTAATACTCAATTTTCGGTATAAGAATTTTGATACAGGTTCCGGCATCCTTTTTGCTTTCAACTGTAATCCCGTATTCATCGCCGAAAACAAGCCTTATGCGCCTGTCAACGTTTTTCAGTCCGACATGATTTCTGTCGGGCATTTGTGTGTCATCTTTAAGATTGCGGACTAAATTTTTCAGGTCTTCTTCTGTCATTCCGACACCGTCATCCTCAATTTCAACAAGAATGTTTTCACCCTCGAATTTCGCGCGTATGGCAATAACTCCGCCTCCCTTGGGGCGTATGCCGTGCATGATTGCATTCTCTATTATCGGCTGAAGCGTCAGCTTAAGCATTTTGCAGGAACTGATTCCCTGCTGAATATCCCAAATGAAATTGAGCTTATCCTTATAATTTTTGCTGATTATATAAATATAAATATTGGTGTGCTTCAGTTCCTCCTCCATTCTCACAAGATAGTGGGCGGAATCAAGGCTTATGTATAAAAGCTTTGACAAAGGTTTGATTATATCCGTTATCGGATTGTTTTCACCCAATCTGCTGATTGCCGTCCAGTTAATTGAATCAAGCGTGTTATTCAGAAAATGGGGATTGAGCTGCGATTGCAGGGCATACACCTGCATCTGGTTAAACATTGCAAGCTGATTATTCAGCTGTTCCTCAAGCCTTATATTTTTGTCCTGAGCACCTCTTATTCTTTCTATTATAAACTCAACCTCATCGCGGCGCTCGTTCATCGCGGGTGACTGCGTTTTATAAATTTCGTTCAGCACCGACCCGATAGGCTTGTATGTCTGATACGTGATAACCGACGCGATTGCCACTCCGGCAAGCAGCAAAACGAAAACAATCAGAATAAACGTCCAGAAATTAATTCCTGACGCACCCTTGTATGACGCAGGAAGAAGCGCTGCATATGAGTATTCATATTCCTTTGAACGAATCAGCTGATAAAAGTATTTATTACCGTCGTCAAGAGTTATTTTTCCGTCCGAAGCCTTCAGATTTTGTATTTTTGCCTTTGCCTTGTCCGAAACCCCCTCCGCGCCCGAAAAGATTTTGCCGTCATCGGAAAGAAATGCCGTGCTGACGCTGTCAACGCTGCGGCTGTTTTTCAAAGCGTCACTAAAATACCGAAGCTCAAGATTTACAACTACGCAGCCTATTGATTCCCGGTGATCTATCGTGACGCATCGCACTATGCTTATCAGCTCGGGAAATCTGTCATATTTTTTTCGGTTTAAAAAGAGCGTCTTGTCGGGTCTCAGTTGTTTGTACGGGGCGTACCAATTGGTATCCGAATACTTGGAATACGGAAAGACCTGCTGATTTTCAATCAGCAAGTCTTTGTTATTACTGTATATATAGATAGAATGTATGTAGGGAAAAACAGTTGTGTAGTTGGCAATACTGTCACGGATTCCCGTTAAAACCGACTCACTCGGCGAAAAAAGGCAGAAATTCAGAACATTCTGGTTCATCGCCGTCTGAAGCGCAATAAGCTCGCCGTCCTTCAGCACTGTGTCGAAATTATCCCTTATTGTTGCAGCATTTGTCCTGAGAATCATATCTCTTTCATGCTCACGTGATTCCCTTGCGTTGAAATAGAATAAGGCTCCTATCGTACCCATCAGAACAAAAACAACAGTCAGAATCAAAGCCATGTTCCGCATGACAACACTGTTCATACGAAAAATTTTAATAGCCGATCTGATTCTTTCGCGCATAGGAAATCCCCCGTTCAACGATTATTGTTAAGATGCTTAACACAGTACTGCTTCGGTGTTACGCCGGTTGACTGTTTGAAAATTTTTATAAAGTAATTGCAGTTTCTGAAGCCCACTTTATCGCTTATCTCTTTCACGGAATATTTTCCCGTTTTCAGAAGCTTAATCGCCTCTTCAATTCGCAGCGAGCTAATGTATTTGACAAATCCCACATCTATATGCTTTGCAAAAATCCCGCTGAAATAGCGATAAGAAAGATACACATGCTTGGAAACATCGTAAAGCGAAATATCCTTTGTATAGTTCTCATGTATATATTCCAGTGCAAGCTCCATGATTTTGTGGTCATCAACAGGAGAACTGTCGGGAATCGGTTCAATCTTCGGAATTGAAGCTCCGTAAAAGGCGCTTTTCGCTTTGCTGAGAGCCGTTCTGATCTCTGACGGTACAACCGGTTTTTCTATATAGGTGATGATTCCGTAATCCATGCCCTGCTTGACATATGAATAATCCCTGTACGCACTCATAAAGATGACAACGGTTTTAAGGGCTTTTTCATATATATACTTTGCAATTTCAATGCCTGTGACCTTCGGCATACAAACATCCGTCAGAACAATGTCCACGGGATTGGTTTTAATATATTCGACAGCGCCCTCACCATCGTCAAATGTTTTGACAACGGTGAAGCCTTCAACGCTGCTGTTAATAAATTCTCTTAAATTAGTCAAAATTACCGGTTCGTCCTCAACAATAATAACCCGTAACATCTGCATCTCCTCTATTCTGCGGCGTGTTACCTTATAACAAGCAATCGCATAAGCGACGAGCCTCCGTAAGCAAAAATTCTGTCGCCTGCCTGAATATCACTGAACTCAATCTGAAATGCTTCCTTTTTCTGCGTGTCGTACAGTCCGACCGAGTGAGGAGCAAATCCCCGCAGCTCATCTTTAATTTTTACCATGACAATGTCGTCCTCAGTGCTGACCCTTTCAACCGTGCCGAGCCATTCCTCCGCACCGTGGCTTCCCGAATAATCGGTGCCGAAATCATCGGCAGAAACAATAACCATCATATTTCGGATTTCCGTGCCGCTTGATACGAATTTTATAATATCTCCTTTTTTAAGCTTTGCAGCCTTGCTGTCAAGAGATTCATAAACGTAAAAATCGTTAAACATCCATTTCGGAGGAGTTGTTCCGTCAAATCCGCATATTTTGTGGCGCTCGTTTCCGTCCTCATCGGTAGTGTTAAGCACTTTAAGCACAACAAGGTAATTGTAGCCCCTTGACATTTCGGACGAATCGCCGAGATTAACGCGCTCTATCATTGCGCTTGCAATTCCGAAATCATTTACGTTGTACAACTCGAAATTGACTTTATCCCCTGAAGTATATGAAGGTGCGGCGCGGTAAACAAAGTCGCCCTCGCTTGACTCGTCACTGGGAATTTCAAAAACTTGCGTATACGGTTTTATCTTATAGTATGTTCCTTCAAGATTTGTATAGTCTCTGGATGCTGCCGTCCAGTCCATTGTTCCGCTGAAGGTTGCGTCAAAAGAAACGGATTCATTTGTGTTTCCGCCCGAATCACGCATCACCGTATCCAGAAAGCTTACTTTCCCTTCATCATCAAGCTTGAATCTGATAAGAGCCTTGTTCACTTCTGCCCTGTTTTCCTCAAGTATATTATAGGCATCTTCACAGGAAACGGATTTCTTTCCGTCCAAGGTAAGCTTTTTTGCAAGCTTTAAATACTCAAACTCGTTTCTTTCACTGAATATTTTTATCGACGCTTCACCGCTGATACCTTTTTTGACCGCAAAGTTCATAAGGTAACCAAGCTCGGTGTCATTATCCTTTGTGAATTTAACAATTTTGTTTTTGCTGTCAAGCAGGAACGTGCCCTCCTTGCCGGACTTAACTGCAATCGCCTTTGAGTCCTTCTCCAAAACCTCGGCATATGCATCGGAAAGCTTATAAACAGTTTCGTTGATTGTTACGCCGTCATCATTAATTGCCGTGATTGCGCCTTTAACGGACGCAGTTGAAAGCCTGAGCTCAACGCTTTTCCCGGACGGATTTTCAAGAACGCTCACAACCATTCCCGGCTTAACCGAAGATAAGTCCGATTTTTTTCCGTCAATGAACACCGTAACCGTTTTATCCTCGTTTACGTCGATATAACCCTGCCCCATATACTGCATACCGTTTGCCAGGGAAATTTTTTCGGAAATTTTAGAATAACCTGTGACAATGAATGTGCTGTATGCACTGACAACCGCCGTTACGAAGTCTCCGTTTTTTTCACTTACGCAGAGACGTACGCTTCCGCTGCAATTCATCATATCCATGTTGAAATCCGAAATGTTTTTAACTTCTCCGTTATACACAACGCGCTCCAATGCTCCGATGTCGGCGCTTCGTCTGTCCGCACCGGCTTCATAACGCAGCTTGCTGCCGTTGATAAGTGTGACATCATCGGTATCGATTTCAAGCGTCGGGTCATTTTCCGCGGTGAACACACCGGCTATTGTATAATCATCCGAGCTGTCACGCAGTGCAGCCGCAACAACATAATGACCGAAAACATCATCGGGGTCGGCATTTCCGAGCCTGTAG
>CAJJUC010000072.1 GCA_905195005.1 uncultured Eubacteriales bacterium
GAAAGAAACGTGGCTCAGACCGTCGCCTATCATACTGTAGCGCTTCAGAACAAGGCTCACGCCGAGAAGCGACGAGCAGAGACTGACCAAAATCCCTGCAATAACGGCGCGCGTCATAAACGAATATTCAAAAAGCTCAGAAAATATGCTCATATTGTTTCCTCCCCGGAAAGCTCATATTCCTGCGGCGTTCCGAAAAATGCTGCTTCACGTTTTCCAATCTTAAGGACATGCTTTGCAACCGAAAGCGATGTATGAACATCATGCGAAACCATAATAACAGTTATGCCGCTTTTGTTGATTCTGCAAATTGTTTCGTAAAAGTCGGCGGCAGCCGATGGGTCAAGCCCGGCAATCGGTTCGTCCAGCAGAATCATTTTCCGCGCGGCGCAAAGCGCTCTCGCAAGCAGTGCGCGCTGCCGCTGTCCGCCGGAAAGATTCCGGAAGCATTCTCCTCTTTTTTCATATATTCCGAGCAGCTTCATATTATTTTTCGCAAGCTGCTTTTCTTTTTTTCCGTAAAACGGACGCCAACCAAGCTTATTCAGACAGCCCGAAAGCACAACCTCGCCGACAGAAGCCGGAAAATCACGCTGAACGGGCGAGGCTTGCGGCAGATAGCCTATGTCGTGCCGCTTCATTCCGCCGCCGAAGCTTATTTCACCGCTGCTTTGCGCGTGCAGTCCGAGAATTGTTTTCATCAGCGAGCTTTTTCCGCTTCCGTTCTCTCCGAAAATTACAAGAAAATCGCCGTCTTCAACGGAAAAATTGATGTTTTCGAGAATGTTTTTTCCGTCATAAGCGATATTAAGATTTTTTACTGTCATCAGCGTTTCCGCCATCGTGCATTTCCTCCTTCTCGCTGCATTTTGCGCATGTTCCGTACATCACGGTTCGGCAGTTATCAACCTTAAAACCGTGGTGCTGTTCAATATGCGGAGCCAATGCCTCCATATATGAGCAGTCAACATGGAAAAGTGTTCCGCAATGCGTGCACTGCAAATGAAAGTGATTTTTGCAGCCGCCCTCGGCATATTGATAGCATGCCACCTTATCGGTTATATATTTTCGCACAAGCCCCATTTCAACAAGCTTATCGAGCCGTCGGTATATTGTTGCAAGTCCGGCTTTTTCACCGTTTGAGCGCAGAATATCGGCAATTTGCGCCGCAGTCAGATGACCGCCGTTGCTTTTCAGACAGTTTAAAACGGCAATCCGCTGCCGTGTGTTGTAATCGTTTTTCATAATAACCAAATTCCTTTTTTGAAGATGATGCAGCCTGTAAATTTGAAAATCATTCTCATATTACACCATATTGTGCAAAATGTCAATAGAAGTGTTTCTCAAAGGAAAAAAAATATCATATTTTTTGAAAAAAGGTATTGAAAATAACGGCTATATATGCTAATATAAATTGTCAGATTTTTTGAAATATGGGTGAGGCTTTTGTTGTATAATGCAATCATTCTGATAGTAGTTGCCATATTCTTAATTGCGCTGTATGTAAAAAACGTTGTTCCGTTTTTGCAGGAGCGTTCATACATAAAAATGGAGATTGAAAGGTCGTTTTCGGAATCGGAAGCGGCATACTGGAAAAAGGAACTGAAAAAGCTCTATATAGAGCATATCCCGATTTTTCATTTCTTTCTTTGAGACTTTCAAAGTTTTTTGTGAATATGCGAAAAAAACTCTTGCTTTTTCTTTGAAAATGTGTTATTATATTTTTCGCAGCAAGTGCTGCGATGATATTTGCGGATATGGCGGAATCGGCAGACGCGCATGGTTCAGGTCCATGTGAAAGCAATTTCATGGAGGTTCAAGTCCTCTTATCCGCACCACAATCCTGTATCGCACGGTACAGGATTTTTTTGAAAGGCTGTGAATTTATGGCTGTATATTCTGTTGATGAGCTTCGTATGATTGTTAGTGACATTGCCAAACAATACGGTGTTAAAAAGGTTGCATTGTTTGGATCTTACTCTACCGGCAAGCAGACATCTGAAAGCGACATTGATTTGCTTATTGACAAAGGCGATATTAAAGGCTTGTTTATGCTTAACAGCTTTATAAATTCACTTCAGGATAAGCTTGGTAAAGATGTTGATGTAATGACATATTCCTCGCTCAACCGCTCGCTTATTAAGGATTCTGTCAGAGATGAGGTGGTTCTCTATGAATACCAGAGATGAAATTGTACTTAAGAAAATCATACAATATTGTGATGAAATCAGTGCAACCATTTCACGCTTTAATCTGACCCATGAATCTTTCACAGAAGATTTTGTTGCACGCAATGCAATTTCAATGTGCATACTTCAAATCGGTGAATTAGTCGGCAAATTGTCCGATAGGTTCAAGGTTGAGAACAATGCCATGCCTTGGCGTGAAATTAAAACTATGCGGAATATAGCCGCTCATAATTACGGCGAAATCGACATTGATATTCTTTGGGAAACCGCTACCGGTGACATACCTGATTTAAAAGAATATTGTAAAAAGTTTATAGCTTAATATTAAATGACATCTGAGGATGTCCTTAGATTACTGACAAAACCCACCATTTCCAGGTGGGTTTTGTCGTACATATTAGATTTTTAATCCATGTTGATAAAAAGTGAAAATACTTGGTGTATGTCCGCACTCCCGACCTCATCAATTCGGTTAAAGCTAAACCGAACCATCATTTTTTTCTTATTAAGCTTTTTAGCGCGTCAATAACCAATCCATAAACTATCATTGTAATCATACTCAAAATGTACCAAAGGTGAGGAACCGAATTGATAACATCACAGCAAGCTTTGGAGCCGCTTAAAACATTCAAAATCGGATTGAAGCCGATAAACAATCCGACATCATCAAAACCGGTCACATTTAAGATGACTCCGATAATGCCGACAAGGGCAAACCAAAATGTAAAAGATTTTATCGCTTTTTTCATTTAATCGCGCTCCATATACAAATTTCAGGCTGCTGTTGTTATGATTATACCATGCATTGCCGGTCAGAACAACGGTTTGATATAAATTTCTCGCTTTGTACAACACATTTTTCTGTATGACTTGGCATTTTTCGTCAGTTAGTTTTCAGATAATTCTGCCGATGCGCTGTGGCATTGCGGTATTATATTACTATCCCACAGGAAAGCTTTCATTTTTGTTGCGCCTGTAGTATTCAAACCGAACGCGGCAATCTCAAAAGCAATATATTCTGCAGATTCAAGAGTTTTTGATTTAATATCTATAAGTCTGTCTCCGTTATAGCTTGCCACGTACACCGTTGCGGTTCTGTCAAGATCCGAAACGGATAATTTTTCTGTGGTCAGCGTCAGCAACGGCGCTTTGGGAAAAAGCCAATGCATATTGTTTTTGTATATAACCCTGTAATTGTCATTGTCAGGTATGATGAGATTTGAACGATCACCAAGCGGGGCGTGCCACTGTTCATCAAACACATATTCTATGTACACCGGTTCGGATAACGTTGGCGTTTTGTTTACGGATACGCCGATTTTTTCAGTGCCGGTCAAACCTCTTCGGAATTGAAACGTGCTGCCGTTCATAAGATAGAGGTTGCTTGGCAAATCGTTTTCGGACGAGGTATTTCCGATTATGGTTGTGCCTTCCGAGATTTCAAGCACTTTGCCGTAATCGTTTTTCTTGTTTAAGCAAATTCCACCGCCCTGCGGAGATTTATTCTTTGTTATTGTTGCAGAGTTAAATATACACCATGTGCGGATGTAGTCAATGTAAACTCCGCCGCCTGCTTTTCTTGCTGTGTTTTCTTCGATTATACAGCTTCCGTTAACGACGAACGAATCTCCGCTTGGGGAAATTCCTCCGCCTAAATCTGCGGTATTTCCCTTTATGTAAAATGGGTTTTCGCCTTTTGATATCATAACTTGTGTATCGCTTGCCGCCCGGATTCCGCCGCCTCCTCCTGCTGCACAAGTATTATTGCTTACAGAGCCGTCGCGCAAATTAAGCATAGTGCCCTGACCCGCAAAAATACCTCCGCCGTCAGACCCGGATGTATTATTGCATATATTGCTGCAATTAATATTGGTAGCCGGATTGCTACACTTGTTTCCGTCGAGATAAATACCTCCGCCGCTGTCGGAAGCGGAGTTATCGTGTATGTTGGCGTTATCTATATGCGCATGAATATTGTTCGCAGCAAATCTGAGATAAATTCCGCCGCCTAAATTTGCTCTGTTTTTGCTTAATTCAATGTCGCGGAATTTAATTATGCCGCTCGTTTCGGTATAAATCGCACCGCCCGTCCTTGTCGCAGCATTGCTGTCTGCTTTTATATTGCAGATTTCACCTTCTGTATTGTCTTTAAGATGAATTGCTCCGCCGTTTATTGCGCTGTTTCCGTTCATTTCGCCGCCGTGTGTATTTATTGTGCCGTTTTCAACAGAAATTGCACCGCCCGAGCCGCTCGGCGCTTTATTGTTGTTTATAGAGCCGCCGTACATAGTAAATGTACCGCCGTTTACAAAAACGCCTCCGCCGTTTGCTTGCTCAACAGTGTTATCTGATATACTGCCGCCGTACATCACAAAATTACTGCCCGACTGACAGTTTACTGCGCCGAATTTTGCATTGTCTTTTTTTGCAGAACCCTTTGCACCGGTAATTTTACCGCCGGCCTTGCAGTCGCAGAGTACGAAGGTTTGGTTTTTGCCGACGCAAACAGCCGGGTTTCCTGCGTTATCTATCGTAAGCGTATTGCCGTTAAGGCAAAGATATACGGTGACATTGGAAATGTTGAGAGTGCTTGTTGTAGTAACATTATTTTCCAAATACAAATATTTCGTTGTTCCCGTATCGCCGCTTGCCGTGCCGACAGAGGTGTCGCCGTTCCACGCTTGCCAATTTGCCGTTTCACCGTGTTCGCTCATGCAATTATTCACTCCGCAGACGCAATGGCTGTGATTTTCGGAAATCTCTCCGTTTGCATATGCCGCAGTCGCAAAAGCTGCCAAAATCAGTGCAAAAAATACCGATGATAATCTTTTCATAATTTATACCTATTCCTTTCCGCTGTCCAACAGCTTAAAATCATACCTCATTTCCAGTGCCGCAAACAACTTATGCATAACCTCTGTGGAAATTGTCTTTAAATCCAATGCCGCAACAAATGCAAGCACCTTTTCCCGGTATTCCTCCGAAACATTATAGACACGCATTGCCGCCGACAGAAAGCGGTTCACCTTATGTTCGAGAGGAAAATGAATGTCACATTTTTTCACCATGTAATTTCGCATCAGTCCCGATGTGCCGATTTCCATTTCATAGAAATCACATTCGGTATACCCAGGGAAATTGCCGCCGAATATCTGCTTTAATTCTGCCGTGGTTTGAAGAAAAATATATTCGGCAATATATGGCACCGTATACGCTTCAATATATATTTCTCTCAGGCTTTCATTCAGCTCGGTAAGCGTAAGCTGTATCGCCGTTTCCACTGCATAAATGTAAACCGGCTGCAAATTATCACCGACAATGCTTTTTGCCGCACCGAATTGTCCGCCGAACATTGTTTTCACAAGCTCCAGCAAAACGGCGTCCTTAGTCGGAAAAAAGTTTTGAAAGCTGCCCCTTGATATGCCTGCCTCCTCTGTAATCTGTGTAATTGTAGTGTTTTTGTAGCCTTGTTCCAAGAATAAACGAACGCAGACGGTCAGAATTTTATTTTTCGTTTCGATACCATCTTTTCGCATAAGACATACGCACCTCCTTTAATAACTAATATGCATATTAATTATAACATGGATTTTATCTTATGTCAATTGAAAATTTTTTTTAGACGCAGCATTTCACAAAAAAATGACCGCTGACTTTGACTTTGTCAGCGGTCTAAAGGAAATCTGAGGATGTCCTTCAGCGTGTTGATAAACCTATCGACACGCTGTCAGACGTTGAAAAAGGAAGGTAAATCTGTTCGGCGCGCACTCGTCGGCGTACAAAGGTACGTTAGAGGGCGCGCCGGACGGAAACAAGCAAAAGCCCCGGAATTTCGGGGCTTAGAGGTCGATTCAATCAAATATCTGATTTGATTGTGGCTTGCTTTTTTATATTGACCGAAACATTTGATACTTTCATATTTTTAACCGCGGCTTCGTTGAAACCGCTTTCATTTGCGGTTATGTTAAGATTTTCAAAGGTAAAATCCGAAAGGCGGTACTGTGCTTCGTTCGGCTCAACGGAAAAATAAACGTCGCAGTCAATGCTGCAGTTCTTAACGGTTATGTTTTCAGCACATGAAAGCGGAATATCCGCGCGCCCTTTAAGATCATAGAACTGCGTCCACGGGTGAACATCGATAAAATGATTAACAGCGCCCGAAACGTTCTCAAGCGTTATGTATTCATAAAGCTGAGGGGTGTCGGGGCGCATTTTGAACCACAGCAGATTAACGGCGCGGTCAACCTTGAGCCTGCGCACAATTATATTTCTGTTGTGCACCGATTCCGAGCCGCACGTCAGGCAGCCGTGACAAAAACCGTATGTACAGTCCTCAACGATAATTCTTTCGTTAGCGCCGTTTTCTGGAGCGCTGTCCGCCCACGGACCTTTGCCGCCCTTGAGCACAACGGAATCGTCATTCACTTCGAGATAGCAGTCCTTTATCAGAACATCGCTGCAAACATCAATGTCAAGCGCATCGGTGCTCGGAGCAGGAACGGGCTTGCGCGGCGAGAAAATGCGGCATCCGATATATTTCACGCGGATGCATTTGTACAGATGATTTGTCCAGAAATGCGAATTCTGAAGATTAAGCCCGGCAACCGTCACATTTTTGCAGTTTGATAAAAATATCAGACGCGGACGCTGTTCGTCTTTGTTGGTGCAGCCGGGATTCCATTCCCTTCGAAGCCAGAAGGCTTTCCATGACCGCAGTCCGTTTCCGTCGATTGTGCCTTTTCCGCAAATTGTGAAGCCGTCCAGCCCATCGGCATTTATAAGCGCTGCAAAATACTTGCAGGCTTCGCCTTCAATCCGCGAATCGGTAACGGGGTAGTCGGATATATCATCGCTGCCCTTGAGCATTCCGCCTTCGGTAATATAAAGATTCACGCCCTGTCTGAAAAACAGCGCCCCCGTAAAGTATGTTCCGCCGGGAACAACTATAACGCCGCCGCCGTTTTCGGCAGCAGTGTCGATAAGCGATTGAATTTCCTGCGTGTGAACGCGTCCGTCGTCCAAAATTCCGTAATCGGTCAGCACATAACGCTGCCCGAGCTGCAAAAGCTGCGGAATCTCAGCGTCGGCGAACCAACTGTCAATCAGCGTTCCGTCGGGGAAAAATCCGTTATTTGCGTTCATGAGGCTTACTCCTTCCATGTATAGGGCGAAAACAGTACGAGTATCGGGAATATTTCAAGCCTTCCGGCAAGCATGTCAAACGTCAGCACAAGGGTTGAAAGGGGAGAGTAAACGGAGAAATTCCGCACAGGACCGACCTTTGAAAGCCCGGGGCCGATGTTGTTCATTGCGGAAACAACCGCCGTTACGTTGGAAGTAAAATCAAGATTGTCAATGCTGATTATAAGAACGGACGCAACAAGAATGAAGAAATATGCCACAAGATAGGCATTTACCGCGCGCACGGTTTCGTGCTCGACCATTCTGCCGTTCATGCATATTTTATAAGTTACCTTCGGGTGCGCCGTTACCTTGATTTCCTTTATAATGCTTTTAAATGCGATGATGATTCTTGAAACCTTCATGCCGCCGCCGGTGCTTCCTGCGCATGCGCCCACAAACATCAGCGCAACAAGAATTGTTTTTGAAAGCTGCGGCCAAAGATCAAAATCAACGGTTGAATAACCCGTTGTTGTGATGATTGACGCAACCTGAAATGCGCTGTGCTTGATTGCTTCGGCAGCGTTTGCAAAGAGCCCGCGGCAGTTAAAGGCAATGAGCGCAATTGCAGCCGCGATAATCGCAAGATAACCGCGGAGCTCCTCCGATTTGACTGCCGTTTTAGCCTTGCCGCAAAGAACAAGGTAGTAAAGCGAAAAATCAACGCCGAACATGATCATAAACACCGTTATGACAATCTGAATATATGACGAATAGTCGGCAAGCCCGGAATTGAGAATTGCAAAGCCGCCCGTGCCCGCCGTGCCGAAGCTGAGAGTGAGCGCGTCGAACAGGGGAGAGCCGCCGAGCAGCAAAAGCACAACTTCCAAAGCTGTGAACGCGAAATAAATTGTGTAAAGAATTTTTGCGGTTGAGCGAATTTTAGGAACAAGCTTGCTCACTGCGGGTCCGGGGCTTTCCGCCTTGAGAATATGCATGTTGCTGCCGCCCGAAAGCGGAAACAGGGCAACGAGGAAGACAAGCACGCCCATTCCGCCGATCCAGTGAGAAAAGCTGCGCCAGAAAAGAATGCTTCTCGGCACAACGTCAAGATCGGGCAGAATCGAAGCCCCCGTTGTTGTAAAGCCCGACACGGTTTCGAAAAGTGCGTCGGCAAAGCTTGCGGTCGTTTTTGTGAGCATGAACGGAATCGCACCGAAAAGACTCATTATTATCCAGCTGAGCGCAACGATAACATATCCGTCCTTTGCATATATCCTTTTCTTCTTCGGCGGTTTAATCTGCATTAAAAGTCCGGTGCCGAGACAGATTGCGCAGCAGAGCGCGAATATCAGCACGCAGTCGCTTTCCTTATACACTGCGGCGCAGATGAGCGGCAGAAGCATACAAGCTGCTTCAAACATCAGAACAAGTCCGAGGGTGTTTTTTATCGCTTTAAAATTCATTAATCAGTCATCTCCTACAGAAGAATATCGCGGATGTCCTTAAAACCGATTTTCGCCGTTACCACGATAACAGTGTCGCCGACCTCCATTGTATCCTTACCGCAGGGATTGATGATTGTTCCCCCGCGGTTAATGCATGCGATAAGCGTGTTGTCCTTAAGGCGCAGCTTTTCGAGCGGAACTCCGACAAGCGGCGTTTTCTCACGTATTCTGAACTCAAGCGCCTCCGCTTTATCACCGAGAATCATATGCATGGTTTCAATGTTGCTTCCGATGGAGTTGTTTTTTGCGCGCACAAACTTAACGATATTTTCCGCCGTGATGTTTTTCGGGCAGATGGTTGTGTCAAGGTCAAGCCCGTTTATAACGTCGTCAAATGCAATCCTGTTTATTTTTGTGATTATTTTTCCCTTGGTTCTGCTACGCGCATACAGCGAAATCAGGATATTTTCCTCGTCAATATTCGTCAGCGCAACGAACGATTCGGCGCTTTCAATGCCTTCCTCCAAAAGCACGGAGCTGTCGCTTCCGTCTCCGTTCACGATTACTGCCTTCGGCAGCTTCTGACAAAGAAACTCGCAGCGCGCAGTGTCCTTTTCAATGATTTTAACGCTGATGCCGGATTGAATAAGGAGCTTTGCAAGGTAAAACGCAGTGTTGCTTCCGCCTACAATTATGGCGTTTCGCACCTTATTTGTCTTTATGCCGATTTTTTTGAAAAACGCCGTTCCGCTTTTTATTTCGGAAACAAAGCTTAAGCGGTCTCCGCTGCGGATGACAAAATCACCGCCGGGAATGAAAACCTCATCTCCGCGCTCAACTCCGCATACAAGCACATTGCAGCCGAGCTTCGGGCGCAGCTCCGCAAGGCTGAGCCCGGAAAGAACGGAATCATCGGAAACTCGGAACTTAAGAATTTCAACTCTGCCCTTTGCAAACGTGTCAATCTGAATTGCGGAGGGGAATCTCAGCACCCTTGCAATTTCCGCGGCGGCAGCCTGTTCGGGATTGATAATCATTGCAAGCCCGAGATCCTCCTTGAAAAGAATCAGCTCCCTGCCATATTCCGGCTTGCGAACTCTTGCAATTGTGCCGCAGTCTCCCGATTTATTTGCGATGAAGCACGTCAGCAGATTAACCTCGTCCGAATTTGTGACCGCAATCAGAATATCGGCGTCCTTAACGCCTGCTTCAAGCAGTGTTTCAAGGCTTGCGCCGCTGCCTTCAACACCGATAACGTCAAGCGCCCCCGTCAGCTCGCGAATGATAGAGCTTTTGGTATCAACAACCGTAATATTGTGTCCCTCTTCGCGGCTGAGCCGTTCGGCAAGCGTTTGCCCGACCTTTCCGCAGCCGACAATAATAATATTCATAAATCATTTACCTTTCTTTGCTTGGCGGACGCTTCCGCCTCCGTTAATATATTATCACGACAAAGGGGCTTTTTTATGCCCAGACCAGTATAATACATATCATAGTATAATTCAAGTTAATTTTTAAAAAATATGGCATAAAACGCTTGCGTTATATTAGATAGTTCACTTTTTTTGACGATTTTCCGCGGCAATGTTGCAAAAAAGCTTATAATGCTGTATAATACGCCTTGAAAAAATCCGAGGGAGAGGGTAAATTTGACAAACGTAAAAAAAATAATTGACTTTCACGCACATGTTTTTAATCCGAAGATTGCACACCTTGCAATTGAAAATCTTGAAAAGCATTACCACATGCCCTGGGACTGCAAGGGAACGCTTGACGATATGAAAGCCAATATGGAAAGCTCGCATTTTTACCGCGCCGTTCTCTTTTCCACTCCGACAAAGCCGTCGCAGGTTATTGTGAATAATGATTTTCTGATGTCAATCGACGATGAGCGTTTCATTGTTTTCGGGTCAGTTCATCCCGATTATGAGGACGTTTCCGGCGAAGTTCGCCGAATTAAGGACTTCGGTCTTAAAGGCTTTAAGTTTCACCCTGATTTTCAGCGGTTTAATATTGATGACGACAAGGCGCTCAAAATGTATGAAGCAATCGGCGAGAATTACCCGATTGTGCTGCACGTCGGCGATGAAACGCTTGACTTCTCCGCTCCGCGCAGGCTTGCACGCGTGCTGGAAATATTCCCGGAGCTCACTTTTATTGCCGCGCATATGGGCGGCTACAGTAAGTGGGACAGCGATGCAAAATATCTCCTCGGAAAAAATCTGTATGTTGACACATCGAGCACCATGCAGACAGTGCCGCCCGAAAAAATGGTTGAAATGATTCACACGCACGGAGCGGACAAGGTTCTTTTCGGAACGGATTACCCTGCGGTGCACCTTGCCGAGGAGGCGGAAAAGCTTCTTTCGCTTGCGCTTACCGATGAAGAAAAGGAAAAAATCATGTATAAAAATGCGGAAAGGCTGCTGTCTTTATAATGAAAAAAACATTTGCAACAACAATGCCGAACAAGGTGGGCGCGTTTCTGACGGCGAGCAAGGTGTTCGCGCAGCTCGGACTGAATGTCACGCGCGTGAGCTATAACAAAGCCGTTGATTCACACATGCTATTTATCGAAGCGGAGGGCGAGCGCGCCGCTATGAAGGACGCAACCGTGCGCCTGCGTGAAATCGGTTATCTGCCCGATTCCACGGAAACGGGAAACGTTATCTTAATTGAGTTTCATCTGCGCGATGTCCCCGGAACGCTTGAACCCGTTCTGGAGCTTATAGAAAAATACAATATCAATATATCCTATCTCAATTCTCAGGAGGACGGCAGCGGCTGGCAGA
>CAJJUC010000073.1 GCA_905195005.1 uncultured Eubacteriales bacterium
TGACACAAAGGCAGGCGCAAGGTTTGACAAATGGGAAAGCGGAAAAACGCTTTCGGAATCGCTCAACACCGTACGCAGCGCAAAGGATTTCTTCTTTCCGCAGACGGAAAATCTGATGGATTTTAAGGTTGAGGGAAAAAATATTGAGGTTATCGATACACGCAGCGAGAGTGAGAATTTTGCTGTGTTCGGCGTTCGCGCGTGCGATGTTAAGAGCTTTGAAGTGCTTGACCGCGTGTTCCTTTCCGAACCGGTCGACACATACTATAAAAACCGCCGCGAGCATGGCGTTATAATATCGCTCGCATGTGAAAAGCCTGCCGAAACGTGCTTTTGCAAAACGTTCGGCATTGACGCGGCGCAGCCCGAGGGGGATATTGTCTGCCATAAAACGGCGGACGCATTGTACCTCGACGCGAAAAGCGAAAAAGGCGAAGCGCTTTTAAAATCGGTTGAGAGCGTGACGGAAGGCGCAGATGAAGCGCCCGTTGAGGAGCAGAAAAAGCTTATCCGCGAAAGATATTCAAAGCTTCCGTTTGCAAAGCTTTCGGCCGATAAATTCGGTGCGGGCAAAACGGCTGAGTTTTTTGACGACCCGGCATGGAAGGAGCTTTCCGAGTCGTGCCTCGGCTGCGGAACGTGCACCTTTGTCTGCCCGACATGCCAGTGCTACGATATAAAGGATTTCAATACGGGTCACGGAGTTAAGCGCTTCCGCTGCTGGGATTCGTGCATGTATTCCGATTTCACAAAGATGTCGGCAGGTCAGCCGCGCCTTACGCAGCTTGAACGCTTCCGCCAGCGCTTTATGCATAAGCTTGTATATTATCCGGAAAATAACAACGGGCTGTTCTCCTGCGTCGGCTGCGGCAGATGCGTTGCGAAATGCCCGATAAAAATGAACATAGTTAAGGTTATGAAAAGGTTGGGAGGTCAGAAAAATGGCTGAAATTAAAGAACCCCTCATTCCCGTTGTGGGCGTTGTGACGGATATCCGAATCGACACGCCCGACGTAAAGACCTTCCGTGTTGTAACGCCGGACGGAAAAAAGGCGTTTGAGCATAAGCCCGGTCAGTGCGCAATGCTTTCAATTCCCGGCATCGGCGAGGCGATGTTTTCTATAACGTCATCCCCGACAAATACCGAGTTTATGGAATTTTCAATCAAAAAATGCGGCTGCGTGACGGAATGGCTTCATTCCATGGAGGTCGGTCAGCAGATTACAATCCGCGGACCGTACGGCAGACCTTTCCCCGTGGACGATGAGTTCGCAGGGCAGGATTTGCTGTTCATCGCCGGCGGTATCGGTCTTGCTCCGCTCCGCTCGGTTATCAACTATTGCCGTCACTACCGCGACCGCTACGGAAAGATCGAAATTGTGTACGGCTCGCGCAGCATGCAGGATCTTGTTGATTATAAGGAGATAATCGATGAGTGGTCGGGTGATGAGAATGTTAACGTTTACCTCACGATTGACCGCGAGCAGCCCGAGTGGGACGGACATGTCGGCTTTGTTCCGAACTATGTCAAGGAGCTTGGCTTCTCAACGGATAAAATCGCTGTGCTCTGCGGTCCTCCGATAATGATTAAATTCACGCTGGCGGGGCTTCAGGAGCTCGGCTTTGACAAAACTCAGGTTTATACAACGATGGAGCTTCGCATGAAGTGCGGCATCGGCAAATGCGGCAGATGCAATATCGGAGCAAAATATGTCTGCAAGGACGGCCCCGTTTTCCGCTGCGATGAGCTTGACGAGCTTCCGAATGAATATTGATAAGGAGAGTTTGAATATGGAAAATATGGTTGATGTTTACCTGTTCGGCAAAAAGTACAGTGTGCCGGACAATCTCACCATTATGCGCGCAATGGAATATGCAGGGTATCAGCTTGTGCGCGGCTGCGGCTGCCGCAACGGTTTCTGCGGCGCGTGCGCAACAATCTATCGCATCAAGGGCGACAGAGAGCTTAAAACCTGTCTTGCTTGTCAGACAAAGGTTGAAAACAACATGTATGTTGCAACGCTTCCTTTCTTTCCGCTTGTCAAGCAGGTTTACGATATTGAGAAAATTAAGCCCACAGAGCAGATAATGATGCAGCTCTATCCCGAAATTTATGCATGTGTTGGCTGCAATGCCTGCACAAAGAACTGCACTCAGAGCCTTAACGTTATGCAGTACATTGCCTATGCTCAGCGCGGCGAGTTTGACAAATGCGCCGAGGAATCGTTCGACTGCGTTATGTGCGGCGTTTGTTCATCGCGCTGTCCGGCAGGCATTTCACATCCGCAGGTTGCAATGCTTGCAAGAAGGCTGAACGGAAAATATCTTGCTCCAAAAACGGAGCACCTTGAAAACCGCGTTAAGGAAATCAAGGACGGCACGTTCACAGAACTGATTGAAAACCTTATGGGCAAGCCCGTTGAGGAAATCAAAGAGCTTTACAATAACAGAGAAATCGAAAAGTAAGGAGGGATAAGCATGTATTCAAAAGAATTTCAGGAATCGCTTAAGGCAGTTGAGGCGGCGCGCAAGGACAACATTGCCTATGAGCCTAAGCGCATGACGGCACAGGAAAAGGACGATTTGCTTGCGGCTTATCATCCCGATTATAAGAAAAGCGAGTTCAGCAAGCTTAAGATAGGCCCCAACAAGGGCGAATCCGTTCCGCATGAGCTTTGCGAAATGCTTCAGGCGCACAGCAGAATCAGCGCATCGGACGTGAATCTTGACGATGTTACATACGACGTTGATGTGCTTATCATCGGCGGCGGCGGCGCAGGCGCGTCGGCTGCAATCGAGGCGGATAACGCAGGCGCGAAAACGATGATTGTCACAAAGCTGCGCATGGGCGATGCAAACACCATGATGGCGGAGGGCGGAATCCAGGCGGCGGATAAGCCGAACGATTCCCCGGCAATTCACTTTGTGGACGCATTCGGCGGCGGTCATTATGCGGCAAAGCGCGAGCTTTTGGCAAAGCTTGTGTGCGATGCTCCCGAAGCGATTCTTTGGCTGAATAACCTCGGCGTTGAGTTTGATAAGGAAGCCGACGGAACAATGATAACAACGCACGGCGGCGGCACATCGCGCAAGCGTATGCACGCTGCAAAGGACTATTCCGGTGCGGAAATTATGCGCACACTGCGCGATGAGGTTATCAACCGCAATATCCCGATTGTTGATTTCACTTCCGCAATCGAGCTTATTCTGGACGAAAGCGGCAAAGCCGCAGGCGCAGTTCTTATGAACATGGAAACGCACGAGCTGATGGTTGCGCGCGCAAAAACAGTTATCATCGCAACGGGCGGCGCAGGCAGAATGCATTATCAGGGCTTCCCGACCTCCAATCACTACGGCGCAACGGCTGACGGTCTTGTTCTCGGCTACCGTGTGGGCGCAAAGCTGCTTTATCCCGAAACGCTTCAGTATCACCCCACGGGCGCGGCATTTCCGCAGCAGATATTCGGCGCTCTCGTAACCGAAAAAGTTCGTTCGCTCGGCGCAAAGCTCGTTAACCGTGACGGTAAGGTGTTCATGCATCCGCTTGAAACGCGTGACGTTTCCGCAGCGTCGATTATCCGTGAATGCTCCGACCGCGGCGAGGGCGTTGACACAGGAAGCGGCAGCGCAGTCTGGCTTGACACTCCCATGATTGAAGCAATCGGCGGCGAGGGTACAATCGAAAAACGTATCCCGGCGATGATGAGAATGTTCGCAAGCTACGGAATCGATATAAGAAAAGAACCGATTCTTGTTTATCCGACGCTGCATTATCAGAACGGCGGACTTGACATAAACGTAAACGGAATGACGACAAACGTTGAAAATCTGTTTGTTGCAGGTGAAGCTGTCGGAGGAATCCACGGCAAAAACCGCCTTATGGGAAATTCGCTGCTCGATATTATCGTGTTCGGCAGAAATGCCGGTCAGAATGCGTCGGCGTGTGCAAAGAACGTTAAGCTCGGAAAGCTCACGCTTGACCACATTGCAAAATTTGACGCGGAGCGCGAAGCAGCCGGAATAAAAACGGACGCGGTTTCGCCCAAGCTTCTTCCCAACTACACGAATAAAAAAAGTGAAATATAAGCTGATGCACACGTTTGCTGCCGAAAATGACGGCAAGGCATAACATACCCGAACCGCATGGGGTTCGAGTATGTTATGCCTAAGCAGATGCAGTATCCAAACTCGTTTTTTTGAAGTCTTTTCCGGCATTACGGCGCAAAAATGCTCGCAAATACGAAAGTATTTGCTCCGCTTTTTGCTTGTACTGACGAAAAATCCAATCAAAAAAATCTGAAAGACTCAAAAAGTCTGAAAATCAGGATTTTTCAAGGCGTAAGGGCGCAGACATACTGACGTATATCAAGCCCGACAACACAGAAAAAGACGATTTTCAGGTCTTTTGAGCGGGTTCGGATATTAACACATCTGCTTAACGTGTGCGCACGCTTAAAAAGAGGGGTTTTATAGGATGAATTTATTAAACGGCGTTATTAAAATATCGGATGTTTCATATCTGATATTTTCGATAATGATAATAGTTGCGCTCGGATATCTTCTCGGGCGAATCACAATAAAAGGCGTTTCTCTCGGAACTGCCGGCGTGTTTGTTGTGTCGCTGCTTTACGGAGCGTTTTTTTATGAAAAGCTTACGAATGCGCTTCAGAGCGCGGAAATTGCGCACAACGGACTGAAGATAGTTGAAAATCTCGGACTTGTGTTCTTTGTAACCTCGGTCGGATTTATTGCAGGTCCGAAATTCTTCAAAAATCTGAAGAACAATTTTAAATCGTACATACTTCTCGGCGTTGCAATAATTCTTTCGGGCGGACTCACGTGCGTTCTGTGCTATCTTATCGGAAGCCGCTTTGAAACGGATAAAACGCAGTTCCTTGCATTGATGGACGGTCTGCTTTCGGGATCGCTCACAACAACTCCGGGTTTTTCCGCAGCTAAGGAAACCGTGAGAAACGTTTTCTCATCAAATGCGGCAATGGCAAACGAGCTTGAATCCGCCGTAACCGTCGGTTACGGAATTGCATATCTTTTCGGCGTTATCGGCGTTGTTCTGTTTGTGCAGATTCTGCCCAAAATTGTGCATGCCGATATGGACGAGGAGCGCAAAAAGCTTGCAAGCGTTGACACGGGCGCGGTTAAAAAGAATAATTTAAGGCTTCTTGATATTGACGACATGGGGCTGGGCGCTTTCGGTCTTGCCGCAGTAATCGGGCTTATTATCGGAAACATCAGGATTCCGCTCACCCCGCAGGGGCTTTCGGGAACGTGCTTCTCACTGACAACTACGGGCGGAGCGCTTATCACGGCTCTTGTATTCGGGCATTTTTCGCACATCGGAAGGATTAACATTATGCCGCCGAAAAGCACTCTCGGCTGCCTGCGCGAGCTCGGGCTGATGATTTTCCTTATAGGCGCAGGTGTTGCCGGCGGCGCGAATTTTGTTAAATATTTCAAACCGGTTTACTTCCTGTACGGCGCTTTGATGACGCTTATCCCCATGATTATCGGATTTATCGTAGCAACAAGAGTTCTCAAGCTCAGCCTGCTTAATTCGCTCGGCTCAATAACGGGCGGAATGACAAGCACCCCGGCGCTCGGCACACTTATCCATGTTGCAAAAACGGAGGACGTTGCCTCGGCTTATGCGGCAACATATCCCATTGCACTCCTTGCGGTAGTGCTGGTGTCGCAGTTTATGATTGTTATATTTGCATAAGCGGATATTAACACGACTGCCTGATATTATCAAAAATTATTCATGGCGTGAATGAAATCGAAAAAAGATGACTATAATGTTATTGAAGGAGTTGATAGCCATGGATAACACTGCTTTGGCAATTGCCATCATCGGCGCGCTTAACTGGGGATCGATAGGTCTTTTCGGCATTGACCTTGTGGCAATGCTCTGCGGCGGTCAGTCGGCAGTCCTCAGCCGCATTATTTACACTGTAGTGGGCATTGCGGGCTTGTGGTGTATAACGCTTCTCTTCAAGGAAAAGCTTCCGGTCAGCGACGCTCAGCGCTCACACTGAAAATCATTTATGAACAAAGATGGTGCAGCAAAACAATTTCGTTTTGCTGCACCATCTTCATGTTTATATATTTTTTGCAATATCCTTTTTCAGCCGCTCGATTATCCTTTTTTCAAGGCGCGAGATATAGCTTTGACTTATCCCGAGCATGTCGGCAACCTCTTTCTGCGTTTTTTCCGCTTTGCCGCCGAGCCCGTAGCGCATTTCCATAATCTGCTTTTCACGTTCGCCGAGGCGAGACATTGCCGATTTCAGCAGCTGGCGCTCAACCTCCTCCTCAAGGCGGCGGTCAACGCTGTCGTCATCGCTGCCGAGTATGTCGCTTAAGAGAAGCTCGTTCCCGTCAAGGTCAACATTGAGCGGCTCGTCAAACGATATTTCGGTTTTCTGAGAATTGTTTTTCCGAAGATACATTAAAATTTCGTTTTCAATGCAGCGGCTGGCATATGTTGCGAGCTTTATATTTTTGTCGGTTCTGAAGGTGTTGATTGCCTTTATAAGTCCGATTGTTCCGATTGAAACCAGATCGTCAACGCATATATTCGTATTTTCAAATTTTTTTGCTATATAGACAACAAGCCGCAGATTCCGTTCAATAAGAACACGGCGGCTGTCCGGCTCGGTTATCGTGAGCAGATACTTCCGTTCCTCATCGGGGGGGAGCGGTGGCGGAAGAAAATCGTTTCCGCCTATGTAATGAATGTATTCGTCTAAATTCAGCTTTCTGATAAGATGCACATATCGTTTCCGCGCCGCGGTTTTTATTTTTGTGACAAGCTTCATGGGATTTTTCTGCCTTTCATTTCAATTTTAAAGATATGGATTAAAAAGTGCTCCGTAGCTTTTGTCCTTTGACAGCCGTCTCTCGTATATTCCGACAACGCATTTGTCAAGCACGCGCACTCCGCAGTCGTCGCGGATTTCGGCGCGGTCGGGAACGAAGCCGAGAAGCATTCCGTTCTCCCTGCCGAGCGAGGAAAAGGGGATAAGCCGCACGCGCAGCCCCTTTTGCGAAACCTCCTCCATTATCCATGTGAGGTTATCGCTGCCGATGCGGTCAAGTCCGCTGCGGATATCCTCGGGGAAAAGGGTTTTTATTGACCTGTACTCCGCGATTATAACGGGGCTGAGCGTCACGGGGTCAACCAGGGAATTGCCGGTGTCGAGCAGGGCGGTAACCTCCGCGCTGTTATCGCCGAGGCACAGGCGCAGCTTTTTCCGAAGATTGCTTCCGCAGCGCAGCCGTGCGGAAAAGAATCCGCAAAGCTTAACGGCAATGTAAAACACAATTCCCGAAACCGCAAGAATTGTCCACGGAAGATTAAAATATAAAACGCCGTTTGAGTAAATTGCGCCGAGCCGCGCTCCGATGTCCGTGAAGCAAAAAATCCCGAACACGCAGCCGCCGAACCCGAACGACACCATATAGAAAATGAGCAGCGCCTTTATGTAGCTGCGCAGCGAATAAAACGGAAACGACGCTGCAACGATTACCATTGACACAAGCATTTTGCTTACGGTTGTATAAAGCACGGAAAAATCGGGAAAGAAAACCAAAACCGCGTATGCCGCACCCACGAATGCGCCGAATGCCATGCGCAGCCGCCCCCTTTTCAGTCCGCTGAGCATGCAGCAGGCATGCAGGAGAAGATAATTTATAAGAAGATTAACAGCAAATAAAACATCTATGTAAACCGTCGGCACAATTAATCACCCATAAATTATTATAATGGACAGCCGCCGAGAAATTTGTCATAACAAAGAACAAACAATAAAAAATTTCAAAAATTTTCCATAAGGTTTTGGGGTGCGACATCGAAGCTTTTTTGTTGACTTGCAACGGGCAGTGTGATATTATGTATAAAGATATAAAAGCCGGTGCTTGTCAAATTTCCGCTCAGCATGTGCAAACAGGCAACAGCTTTGGTTTTTGCGAAAATCAAAGCCGAAAGGTCACAGAAAAACGCTGCTGTGGTAATTAATCGATTACCGCAGCGCTTTTTTTATTCTGCGGCGGAGGCGGAAAGGGTATGAATGAAAGCGGATTTGCACAGGAAAGGACATTGAAAAATGAAAAAACTGATTTCAATAATTTTGTGTTTGATAATGATTATGCCGGCGGCAGCACATGCCGCCGTCGGCTCTCTTGATGACACCATGCGCTATATTTCCGCAGCCGTTCCCGAGCCGGCGGTGGGGTCAATCGGCGGAGAATGGGCGGTTATCGGTCTTGTGCGCGGAGGAATGGACGCATCGGACGGCTTCTTTCAAAAATATCTTTCCAATGCGCGAAAATATGTCATAGAAAAGAACGGAGCGCTTCACACAAAGAAGTACACGGAGTTTTCAAGGGTTACGGTTGCGCTTGCGGCACTCGGCGAAAATCCAAAGGACTTTGAGGGCTTTGACCTGACAAAACCGCTCCTTGACTATGAAAGCACTGTGCAGCAGGGAATTAACGGAGCAATCTGGGCGCTTATTGCACTTGACTGCATCGGCGGAGGCGCGGAGATAAAACAGCGGTATGCCGATTGCATTCTGAGCAGGCAGAATGATGACGGCGGCTGGGCATTGTCGGGCGAGGATATGCCGTCCGAAGCGGACATCACCGCAATGGCAGTCACAGCACTTTCAAGGCACTGCGCGGATGCGAAAGTAAATGCGGCGGCGGAGCGCGCATTAAAATATCTTTCATCGGTACAATCGGAAAACGGAGGCTTCGAAGCGAACGGCGAGGAAACGGCGGAGAGCGCCGCGCAGGTGCTGACGGCAATATCTTCAATGGGAATATTGTATACTGATGACAGCTTCGTAAAAAACGGCAAAACAATTGTTGACAATATTTATTCCTTTAAAAATGCCGACGGCAGCTTTTGCCACACAAATGAACCAAATCTTATGGCGACAGAGCAGTGCTGCTATGCACTTGTTGCCGCAAAAAGAGCTGAGGAGGGCAAAACGGCGCTTTTTGATATGAGCGACGTTGTAAAGCGCGGCACGACCGAATCAAGCGGCGGCGAAGCCTCCGAGGTTCATTTCCCCGATAAAAGCTTTGCAGATATCAAGGGTCACAAAAACCAAGCCGCAATAGAAGCGCTGGCACAAAGGGGCATTGTGAACGGAGTGAACGAAACGGATTTTGCCCCCGACGCCACTATGACAAGGGCAGAATTTGCAGCAATAATCGTAAGAGCGCTGAAGCTTCCGCTGAAGGATGCAAGCAGCTTTTCGGATGTGACCCCAAGCGACTGGTACAGCGCATATGTCGGTGCGGCATATTCCGGCGGAATAGTGATTGGCGCGGGTGGCGGGCTGTTTGCACCCGACAGGACAATATCCGTGGAACAGGCGCTCGTTATGGCGCAGAGGGCGGCGGAGCTGTGCGGAATGAAAAACACGCTTGATTCCGAAGCAATCCGCAATATCCTTGCGGAATTTACAGATTACACCACGGTTTCCGACTGGGCTGAGGCAAGCGCTGCATTTTGCTATAAAAACGGAATTGCCGACCGCAGCGAAATTGAAATAAGACCGCACGAAGCCGTAAAACGGTGCGAAGTGGCGCAGATGATATATAATTTGCTAAAGGGAGCAGATTTGATATGAACCTGATAAAAAAGTACAAAAATATAATTTTCGCTTTTGTTATCATAGCTGCCCTGCTTACGGCAGCGTTTGTGTTCGGCGGCGGCGACGCGGCAAAGGAAGCGGCAAGCACCGAACCGACCTCGTCAATGAGCGCCGGTAAGGAGCCTTCGAAGGGCGGTACAATCCCCAAAAAAGCCGACGCTCCCGAAAACAGTGCGGAAGCCGCGATTCCCGAAAAAGCGAAGGATAAAAACAGCCCCGAACAGACAGGGGCGAAAGCACAGGAAAACAAAACGGGCGATCAAGCCGAAAAAAGCATTGAATATTCCGGGAAAAGCGAAATGGATATCAATCCTAAAACAGGCACGGACGAACACGATACAGAGCCTGTGCCCGTCGGAAAGCCTATGCCTGTGCAGCCGCAGCAGGCGGAAATTACCGACACGGAGCTTATCTGCACTCTTTCGGTCAGATGTGACAATGCGGTTGGAAAGTCAATTGAAAAGGCAGCTGCTATCCCGACAGACGGAGTGATATTCCCCGAACAAAAGGTTGTGTTTCACGAGGGGGAAAGCGTGTTTAATGTGCTTGTGCGCGAGATGAAGAAAAATAAAATTCACCTCGAATTTGTGAACACCCCCGTTTATAACAGCGCTTACATTGAGGGAATCAGCAATCTTTATGAGCTTGACTGCGGCGAGCGCTCCGGCTGGATGTACAAGGTAAACGGCTGGTTTCCGAACTACGGCTGCTCACGCTATGAGCTGAAAAACGGAGATAAAATAGAGTGGGTCTACACCTGCGACCTCGGCAGAGATGTAGGCGGCGGCTACTCGGCAAGGAACGGTTCTCAAAATGAATGAGTTTAAAAGATATCACCCAATCGTAAATTTTGCTTATTTTGCGTTTGCAGCAGTCTTTTCTTGCGTTTTTCTGCACCCGGCGGCGCTTGCAATATCGCTTATATGCAGCTTTGCTTATTCAGTGGTGATTTACGGTATTCGGGGCGTAAAAAAGAGCCTTGCATACATATTGCCGCTGTTTGTCCTTGCAGCGGTTATTAATCCGGCGTTTAACCACGGCGGCGCAACCATCCTCGCATATTTGCCGAGCGGCAATCCGCTCACGCTTGAATCAATCTGTTACGGGCTTGCCGCGGCGGTCATGCTTGCAAATGTGATACTGCTGTTTTCCTGCATGAACGGTATTATGACAAGTGACAAAATTATTTATCTGTTCGGCAGAGTCATGCCGTCAATGTCGCTTATCATATCCATGACGCTGAGGTTTGTTCCGCGGTTTACGCGGCAGTTCAAAGCGGTCACGGCGGCGCAAAAGTGCATCGGGAGAGACGCTGCCGCTCCGGGGATAATAAGAAAAGTGAAAAACGGTCTGTCGATTTTATCGGTCATGGTAACGCTGAGCCTTGAAAACTCGGTTGACACGGCAGATTCCATGCACGCGCGCGGGTACGGACTGCCGGGCAGGAGCGCCTTTGCCATATACACCTTTACACGGAGAGATACGGCTGCGCTCTGCACAATTGCGGCAGCGGCAGCTTATGTGATAATCGGCGCGGCAGCGGGAGCGCTGAAATTCAGCTGCTTCCCGTATATAAAATGTGCGGAGCTGTCGGCGTACGGTGTAACCGTCTTTATTGCATATTTCATTTTGTTATCAATGCCGATAGCGGCAGAAATTACGGAAGTGATAAAGTGGAAATATATAAAATCAAAAATTTGAGCTTTGCCTATCCTGCACGGAGTGTGAACGCGCTCGATGACATTACTCCTTCTGTAAAAAGCGGTGAGTTTGTGACGATTTGCGGCAAATCGGGCTGCGGAAAAACAACTCTGCTTCGGATGCTTAAGCCGCCG
>CAJJUC010000074.1 GCA_905195005.1 uncultured Eubacteriales bacterium
TAAACTTAAAGAACGGCGTTCAAAACCAATACTTCCTTATCGGGTTGTGACTTTTAACGTCCTCATTTTTTGAAAAATATTTTGCCCTATCGTAAAAAATGTCAAATTAACAGTTGTTTTTTTTCTGAATATAATATATAATACAATAGTTAAGGAAGTGGTTGTTATATTCAAAAGAACAATTTACGATATAAATTCAATTCTTGACCGTGACCCGGCGGCGCGCAACGCGCTTGAGGTCTTTTTGCTCTATCCCGGGTTTCACGCGGTTCTGATGCACCGCTTTGCGCACATGCTTTATGTGCACGGGCTTCGGTTTTTGCCGAGGTTCATTTCCCAGCTTTCGCGTTTTTTCACAAAGATTGAAATTCACCCCGGCGCTGAAATCGGCAGGGGGCTTTTGATTGACCACGGCTGCGGAGTTGTTATCGGCGAAACAACGGTTGTCGGCGATGACTGCACGATATATCAGGGCGCAACGCTCGGCGGCACGGGAAAGGAAACGGGCAAGCGGCATCCGACGCTCGGCAACAATGTTATGGTCGGCGCGGGGGCAAAGGTGCTCGGCCCGATTAAAATCGGCGATAATTCGAAAATTGCGGCAAATGCCGTTGTTCTGCACAATGTTATGCCGGACAGCACCTGCGTGGGCGTTCCGGCAAGGGTTGTGCGGCGCAGCGGGAAGCGCATTTGCGACCTTGATCAGGTGCATATGCCCGACCCCGTAAGTCAGGAGCTTTGCCGCATGAGCGCGAAAATAGATAAGCTCACGCTTGAGCTTCAGAGAATCAGAGAAGAAAAAACAGCTCCGAATGAAAGGAATGACTGCTGATGAAACTTTATAATACCATGACAAGGCAAAAGGAAGAATTTAAGCCGATAACACCGGGCGAGGTGAAAATGTATTCCTGCGGCCCGACGGTTTATAACTACTTCCACTTGGGAAATGCGCGCCCGTTTATCGTGTTCGACTGCCTGCGCTGCTTCCTTGAATATATGGGTTACAAGGTGAAATTTGTTCAGAATTTTACCGATGTTGACGACAAGCTCATCAATAAAGCGCGTGAGGAGCATTGCACTGTCGGCGAAATTGCCGATAAATATATTAAGGAATACTTTGTTGACGCAAAGGGGCTCGGAATAAAAGAAGCTTCGGTTCATCCGCGCGCAACGGAGAATATTGACGCGATTATCGAAACCGTTAAAACGCTTATCGGCAAGGGGCACGCGTACGAGGTTGACGGGGACGTTTATTTCTCCGTGGAAAGCTTCCCGGAGTACGGAAAGCTGAGCCATCAGCCACTGGAGGATTTGGAATCCGGAGTGCGCAAGGAGCTTGACGACAAAAAGCGCCACCCCATGGATTTTGCCCTTTGGAAAAAACGCAAAACAGAGGATGAAATCGGCTGGGAAAGCCCGTGGGGCATCGGCAGACCGGGCTGGCACATCGAGTGCACGGCGATGGTAAACCGCTATCTCGGTAAAACAATTGACATTCACAGCGGCGGCTTTGACCTTATTTTTCCGCACCATGAAAACGAAATCGCGCAGAGTGTTTGCGCGAATGACGCACCGTTTGCTCATTACTGGCTGCACAACGGCTTTATAAATGTGAATAACGAAAAAATGTCGAAATCGCTCGGAAATTTCTTCACCGTGCGCGACATTGCCGCAAAATACGATTATGAGGTTATCCGCTTTTTCATGCTCTCGGCGCATTACAGAAGCCCGATTAACTTCTGCGACGAGCTTATGGACGCGGCAAAGAGCGGACTTGAAAGAATATATAACTGCCTGGATAACATTGATTTTGCAGTTGAAAAGGCAGCGGAGGGCGATGCTTCGGACGATTTCAAGGCTGCAGTGAAGGCTCTGCACGACAAGTTCATTGCTGCAATGGAGGACGATCTTAACACGGCGGACGCCATTTCGGCAATATTCGAGCTTGTGAAATTCGCAAACACGCACATGGACGCAAACCGCGAGGAGCTGGAATATGTCAAAAAAGAAATTTTGGAGCTTGGCGGTGTGCTCGGACTTTTAAAGCGGCAGCGCGGAAAATCGCTTGATGAGGAAATCGAGGCGCTTATCGCACAGCGCACCCGTGCAAGAAAGGAAAAGAACTGGGCGCTTGCCGACAAAATCCGCGATGAGCTCAAGGAAAGAAAAATTATTCTTGAGGACACGCCGGACGGCGTTAAGTGGAAAATTGAACAGTAAGAGGTAGATATATGTTATTTTCGGATAAAAAGCTTGATCCGCACGCATATAATCCGCTTGCGCTCGCCTATATCGGCGACACGGTGTACGATTTGTTTATCAGAACAAAGGTGCTTGAGCAGGGAAACCGCCATGTCACGCAGATGCATAAAACGGCGGTTTCCTTTGTGAACGCGCATTCGCAGTGCGTGAGCATCCGCGCAATTGAGGATATTTTAACGGAGGAGGAGCTGCGCGTTCTGAAATGGGGGCGCAACGCCAAAAGCAACACCGTGCCGAAAAATGCCGATGTTGCGGACTACAGAATGGCAACGGGGTTTGAAACGCTGCTCGGATTTCTTTATCTTTCGGACAGGACGGACAGGCTTGAAACGATTATGAATGCGGCATATACGGAGATTATCAAATAATTTAGGAGTGATACGATGGATAACACAACGGCAATTCATGCTTACAAGGCAAGAAAACACGCGCTGACGGGGATTTACAACGCTCAGTCGGGTCATCCGGGCGGAAGCCTTTCAATCGCCGATATTCTGGCGGTTCTGTATTTCGAGGAAATGAATATCGACCCCGAAAATCCGAAAATGGCTGACCGCGACAGATTCGTTCTGTCAAAGGGGCATTGCGCGCCCGCGCTGTACGGAATACTTGCCGAGCGAGGATATTTCCCTGCCGAAAAATGCGCGGAGCTGAGAAAGACCGACAGCAACATGCAGGGACATCCCGACATGAAGAGTATTCCCGGGGTGGATATGTCCACAGGCTCGCTCGGTCAGGGCATTTCGGCGGCTGCCGGAATGGCGCTTTCAGCAAAGCTGGATAATAAGAATTTCCGCGTGTATGCAGCTCTCGGCGACGGAGAAATAGAGGAGGGGCAGGTTTGGGAGGCGGCAATGTTCGCCGCGCACTACAAGCTGGACAACCTGACCGCTTTTCTCGATTACAACGGCTTGCAGATTGACGGCAAAACCTCTGAGGTTATGAACTCCGATCCGCTTGATGAAAAATTCCGCGCTTTTAACTGGCATGTTATTAATATTGACGCGCACGATTACGACGCAATCCGCGCTGCGCTTAAGGAAGCAAGGGAAACCAAGGGCAAGCCCACAATGATTATTGCGAAAAGCATTAAGGGCAAGGGCGTTTCATATATGGAAAATCAGGCAAAATGGCACGGCAGCGCACCGAACACGGAGCAGTACGAGCAGGCAATCCGCGAGCTTGACGAAGCGATTGCGGCGCTTGAGCATTAAGCGGAAGGGAGAACGGAAAAATGGCAATAGGTGATAAAAAAGCAACGCGCGAAAGCTACGGAACGGCGCTTGCGCAGCTCGGCGATAAATACGACATTGTGGTTATGGACGCCGATTTGTCCAAATCCACAAAAACAGAAATGTTTAAAAAGAAATTCCCCGAAAGATTCATCAACACAGGAATTGCAGAGGGGAACATGATGGCTGTTGCGGCAGGAATCGCATCGACCGGGAAAACCGTTTTCGCAAGCTCGTTTGCAATGTTTGCGGCAGGCAGAGCCTTTGAACAGATCAGAAATTCAATCTGCTATCCGCATCTTAACGTGAAAATCGGCGCAACTCATGCAGGCATTTCAGTCGGTGAGGACGGCGCAACGCATCAGTGCCTTGAGGACATTGGCATAATGCGCACGCTTCCGGGAATGGTTATCATCAATCCTGCCGACCATGTTGAGGCAATGGCAGCCGTTGAAGCGGCAATCAAGCACGACGGCCCGGTATATCTGCGCTTCGGCAGACTTGCGGTGCCGCAGATTTTCGACGAAAATACATACCGCTTTGAGCTCGGAAAGGGCGTTTGGCTGGCGGACGGAACTGACGCAACAATCGTTGCAACGGGGCTTATGATTCCCTATGCGCTCGAAGCGCGCGGGCTTCTCAAAAACGATGGGATAAACGCCGCCGTTGTGAATATTCACACAATCAAGCCGATTGACCGCGAAATCATTGCGGAAGCAGCAAGAAAAACCGGCGCAATCGTGACGGCGGAGGAGCATAATATCATGGGCGGTCTCGGCAGCGCCGTTGCAGAGGTTCTGTGCGAAATATGCCCCGTGCCGATGCGGCGCATAGGCACACAGGACGTTTTCGGAAGAAGCGGCAAGCCGGCGGAGCTTCTGAAGCTTTATCATATGACGGCTGAAGATATTGCCGAAAGCGTTAAAAAAGTTATTGAAATGAAGCAGGGATAATCCTAATGAATGAGCTTTTGAATCAGTTAAACGATATGCAGCGCGCCGCAGCCGAAAAGGTTGACGGCCCGCTGCTTGTGCTTGCCGGGGCAGGCAGCGGAAAAACGCGCGTTCTGACCTACAGAATCGCGCACATGATTTACGAAAAAAATATCGCCCCGTGGAACATACTGGCAATCACATTTACGAATAAGGCGGCTGCCGAAATGGCGCGCCGCGTTGAAGCGCTCGTCGGAGGTGCGGCAAGGGATATGTGGGTGCGCACCTTTCACTCAACGTGCGTTCGCATTCTCCGCCGCGATATCGATAAAATCGGTTATGACCGCAATTTTAACATTATCGATTCGGACGATCAGAAATCACTTGTGAAGGAGTGCTTAAAAGAACTGCGCTTCGGTGACAAGGAGTTTCAGCCGCGTTCGGTTTTAAACGAGATTTCTTCCGCAAAGGACAAGCTGATGACAGCTGCCGATTATGCGGCGGAATACGGCGATGACTACAGAAAAAAGCAAATATCGCGCGTTTATGCGCTTTATCAGAGCAAGCTCCGGAATGCAAACGACCTTGATTTTGACGATTTAATTATGCTGACGGTCCAGCTTTTCCGTGAACAGCCGGAGGTTCTTGGTTTTTACAGGAACAAATTCAGATATATTCTCGTTGACGAGTATCAGGACACAAACATGGCGCAGAATGAGCTTATAATGCTGCTTGCAAAGGAGCACAGGAATCTTTGCGTTGTCGGCGATGACGACCAGAGCATTTATAAATTCCGCGGCGCAGATATATCGAATATTCTGGATTTTGAAAAAGCTTTTCCGGAAGCGGAGGTTGTGCGCCTTGAGCAGAACTACCGTTCAACACAGAATATTCTTGACGCGGCGAATAACGTTATTAAAAACAATAACGGAAGAAAGGGCAAAAATCTTTGGACGGAGCATGGCAGCGGCGGAAAAATAACCGTTTACAAGGCATTCAGCGATTCCGATGAAGCAAGCTTTGTTGCCGACACGATGCGTGCGCTAAGCTCCGAGGGCTACAGTTACGGCGATATGGCGGTGCTTTACCGCGCAAATTCCTCCTCACGAAGCCTTGAGGATATGTTCATGCGCAGGGCGATTCCCTACCGCGTGCTTGCGGGGCTGCGCTTTTACGACAGGAAGGAAATCCGCGATATGATTGCATATCTGCGCCTTATAAAAAATCCGTCGGACGATATAAGCCTTAAAAGAATAATTAACACGCCGTCGCGCAAAATAGGAAAGGTGACGCTTGATTCAATCGCCGCCGCCGCTGCGCGCGACAATACAAGCATGCTCGACGCGATCGGCAGAAATCCCGGAATGTTCAGCAGCAGCGCTGCGGAATTTTACGGTTTTATCATGAAAATGCGCGCTCTTTCGGAAACAGAGCCGATTGACGAGCTTGTGAACGAGGTTTATGAGCTTTCGGGCTACCGCGCATTTCTGGAAAATGACGAAAAGGCAGACGAGCGCATGGATAACGTCGGCGAGCTTATAAGCGGCGCTGCGCACTATTGCGAAACAGCCGAAGAAGCGTCTTTTTCCGATTATATGGACAATCTTGCGCTTATAAGCGATATCGATAATTATGATGAAGAGCTTGACGCGGCCGTTCTTATGACGATTCATGCTGCAAAGGGGCTTGAATTTCCGATTGTGTTTATCTGCGGCTTTGATGACGGAATATTTCCGAACTTCATGTGCATGTATGACCCGAGCGAAATGGAGGAGGAGCGCCGCCTGTGCTATGTCGGCATAACGCGCGCGAAGGAGAGGCTGTTTCTCACCTGCGCAAAAAGCAGAATCGTGTACGGAAAGTCAACGCAGTACCGTCCGTCACGCTTCCTGGACGAAATTCCGGAGGATGTTCTCGATGTGATTGACCCGACTCCCTCGGTGCTCGACGTTAAAATTCCGCCGCGGTTTGACGGAAGAAAGGTCCCGGAAAACTCGCTGCTTGAGGATTCGCATCCGCATATTGCACGCAAAACGCCGGGAAATGCTTTCAAGGCAGGGGATCGCGTTTTACATAAAAAATTCGGCAGCGGTACCGTTATTTCCGCAACGCCCGTCGGTAATGACATTCACTATGAAATAGCATTTGACAGCGTGGGCACAAAAAATCTGCTGGGACTTTATGCCTCGCTTACCAAAGGTGAATGATAATGTATAACAGGTTTGCTTATTTATATGACGATTTAATGAATGATGTCGACTATGAAAAATGGGTCGATTATTATTTCAAAATATTCCGACGTTACGGGCTTGAACCGAAGCTCGGGCTTGATCTCGGCTGCGGCACGGGAAATCTGACAACGCTTCTTGCAAAGCGCGGAATGGACATGACGGGCGTTGATTCCTCGGCGGACATGCTTTCGGTTGCCGGAAGAAAAAACACTGAGGGATCGATTCTGTACCTTAATCAGAATATGACGGAATTTGAGCTTTACGGAACGGTTGATTTCATCGTATCCGGGCTTGACTGCATTAATTATGTGACCGACAAGCGCGATTTGATGAAAGTGTTCCGACTTGCGAATAACTATCTTGAGCCGGGAGGACTGTTCATTTTTGATATTAACACGCAGCACAAGCTTGAAAATGTGCTCGGCAACAACGTTTTTATCATTGAAAGCGAAAATTGCTTCTGCTCGTGGCAGAATGAATATGACCGCCGCAGAAAAATCTGCGATTTTTACCTGACGTTTTTCTGCAACGAGGGAAAGCGCTACAGCCGCTTTGACGAAGTTCATTCCGAGCGCGCATATTCGATTGACGAAATAACGGCAATGCTTGAAAAAGCAGGAATGAAGCTGCTGCGCGTTTATGACGACCGCAGCTTTGACAGCCCGAAATATGACAGTGAAAGAGTGTTCTTTGTGGCACAGGAGCAGGGGAAGAAAAGATGATTGCGGTAATCGGCGGAGGCGCCGCCGGGATGATGGCGGCAATTGCCGCGGCGCAGCGCGGTGCAGACGTGACTTTAATTGAACAGAATAAAATATGCGGAAAAAAGCTGCTTATCACGGGAAAGGGGCGCTGCAATATAACAAACGCCTGCCCGACAGAGGATATATTTCGGAATATTCCGACAAATCCGCGATTTCTTTACAGCGCGGTATATGCGTTCTCGAATTACGACACGGTTGATTTTTTTGAACAAAGCGGCGTGCCGACAAAGGTTGAGCGCGGCGAGCGCGTTTTTCCGCAAAGCGACAGAGCGGCAAGCGTTGCTGACGCGCTCGTAAGAAAAATGCGCTTGCTCGGCGTGACAATCCTGCACGGAAAAGCCGATAAAATCCTCACGGACGGAGAAAGGGTCACGGGCGTTTCCGCCGGCGGAAAAACGGTTGCGGCAAACGCGGTTATCCTTGCAACGGGCGGAAAAAGCTATCCGCGCACCGGGTCGGACGGGTTCGGGTACGGCATTGCGGAAAAGCTCGGTCACAGCATAACAAAGTTGCGCCCGGCGCTTGTTCCTGTTGAAACATTCGAGGACACAAAACCGATTATGGGACTTTCGCTAAAAAACGTGACTCTTACAGTGACAGACCGAAGCGGAAGCAAGCTTCATTCGGAATTGGGAGAGCTTTTGTTCACGCACTTCGGGCTTTCCGGCCCGCTGGTTCTTTCAGCAAGCAGCCACATGGGTTCAGAGCCCGAAAAAACAATTCTTGAAATAGATTTAAAGCCTGCGCTTTCCGAGCAAAAGCTTGAACAGCGCATACTTCGTGATTTTTCAAAGTATATTAATAAGGATTTCCGCAACGCGCTTTCCGATTTGCTGCCGCAAAGGCTTATCGATACGGTGATTGCGCGCTCGGAGATTGATCCGTTTAAAAAGGTCAACAGCGTCACACGCGAGGAACGGCGGCGGCTTGTGAACGTTATAAAGCGCATGAGCTTCACCGTTAGGCGCTATCGCCCGATTGAGGAGGCAATTGTCACCTCCGGAGGCGTAAGCGTTCGCGAAATCAATCCGAAAACAATGGAAAGCAAAATAGTCGGAGGACTTTATTTTGCCGGAGAAATAATCGATGTTGACGCATACACCGGCGGATTTAATTTACAGATAGCCTTTTCAACGGGGCATCTTGCCGGGGAATCGGCAGCTGAAGGAGAGTTGGAAAATGACAAAAATAGCGATTGACGGTCCTGCCGGCGCGGGAAAAAGCACAATATCAAAGCAGGCTGCCGGGCAGCTCGGCTTCGTTTATATTGACACGGGAGCAATGTACCGTGCAGTCGGGCTTAAGGCAGTGCGCTCGGGGGTTGACACACTGGACGCGCACGGGCTTGAAAAGCTTATTAAGGAAATTGAAATCGATATACGCTATGAGAACGGGGAGCAGCACATTTATCTTGACGACGAGGACGTGTCGGGAAAAATCCGCACCCCTGAAATATCGATTGCAGCGAGCAACGTTTCAAGTATTCCGGCGGTGCGCACGGAAATGGTTGAGCTTCAGCGCCGCCTTGCGGAAAATCATGATGTTATTATGGATGGGCGCGACATCGGAAGCTGCGTTCTTCCGAATGCGGAACTGAAAATATATCTCACCGCGTCGGTTGACGCGCGCGCGCTTCGCCGGTGCAGGCAGCTTGAGGAAAGCGGAACGCACGCAAGCCTTGAAGATGTGAAGCGTGATATCGAGCTGCGTGACAGGCAGGACATGACGCGCGCCGCGTCTCCGCTTGTGATTGCGGACGGCGCGAGGGTTGTCGACACGTCCGACATGTCGCTTGAAGAATCTGTAAACACCGTGATTAATATGATAAGGGAGTATACGAAATGAATTTTTATGAATTTTGCGTAATTGTTGTTCGGAGCATACTCTATGTCATAATCCGGTTTCGTGCGTACGGAAGCGGAAACGTTCCCAAAGAGGGCGCTTTTCTGCTGTGCGCAAACCACAAAAGCAATATTGATCCCGTGCTGCTTGCGGCAGGCGCCGACCGTCAGATGACATTTATGGCGAAGGACGAGCTTTTCCATGTGCCGCTTTTCGGGCGGCTGATCCGCAGACTCGGCGCATTTCCGATAAAGCGCGGCAAAGGCGACGCGGCAGCCATTATGGCAACGCTGAAAATCCTCAAACGCGGTGACGCAACCGTTATTTTCCCCGAGGGCAGACGGATGCACCACGGCGAGCGCAAGGAGGTAAACCCGGGAATCGTTCGCCTTGCAATTCAGGCAAGAGTTCCGATTGTTCCGGCTTTTGTGGGCAAGCACACCGTTACATACGGAGAGCCGATTGTCTACAGTGCGGACACGGACGTGCGTGACGGAGATAAGCTCCGCGTGCTTGCCGATGAGCTGATGGACACAATCTATGGCTTGAAAGGATAAGGCCCGGAAAGGAATGATAGTATGGCGCGTGTTGAGGTTGCAAAAAGCGCAGGCTTTTGCTTCGGCGTGAGCCGTGCGGTGAAGCTTGCGGAGGACGCAGCGGAAAACGGCGGAAAAATCGCAACGCTCGGACCGATTATTCATAACGACTGCGTTGTGGAGCGTTTGGCGCAAAAGGGCGTCAGGATAATCAATTCTCCCGATGAAGCTATGCCCGATGAAACCGTTGTTATCCGAAGCCACGGAATCGATGAGCAGACCGAACGGCGCATAATCAAAAACGGGAACAGGTATATCGACGCAACCTGTCCGTTCGTGAAAAAAATCCACAGGCTTGTAAACAATGCATATAAGGAAAATAAAGAAATTATTATTATCGGCGACCCGAGCCACCCGGAGGTGCGCGGCATAAACGGGTGGTGCGGCGACAGTGCACACGTTGTTCAGAGCTGCGAAGAAGCCGAAAATATTACAATAAATGGAGAAAAAAGCGCAATTGTGGTATCTCAAACCACGTTTGACCGTGAATTGTGGAAAAAAATTGCGAAAATTATAAAAAACACTTGCCAAAGTACCATAATATTTGATACAATATGTAGTGCTACGAATGAGCGGCAGGAGGAGGCGCGTTCTCTTGCCGAGAAAAGCGATTGCTTTATAGTGATAGGCGACAGGAAAAGCTCAAACACGATGAAGCTTTTCAATCTTGCAAAGCCGCTGTGCGCAAATGTGTATTTTGCGGAAAACGCGGCATCGCTTCCGCGCATCTCCGTCGGGGACGGGGAGTTAATCGGTATAACCGCCGGTGCCTCAACACCGGATTGGATAATTAAGGAGGTTTTAAAAACCATGGTAGAAGAAAAAAACACTAATATTCAAGGAAACGGAGAGCCTACATTTGCCGAGGCATTTGAACAATCCCTCGTCACTTTAAATACAGGACAGGTGGTAAAAGGCACTGTTATCAGTGTAACACCGACGGAAGTATATGTTGACCTCGGCTATAAGGCTGACGGCATCATTTCGGCTGATGAGCTTACGGAGGATCCGACCGTAACGCCCGATAAGATTGTAAATGTCGGCGACGAGGTTGAGGTTTTCGTTGTCCGCGTAAACGACGCAGAGGGCTATGTTCGCCTTTCCAAGAAAAAGATTGACGCAATCAAGGGCTGGCAGTCAATTGAAAAGGCTTATGAAACGGGTGAAATTCTCACTGGCCGCGTTATCGAAAATGTCAACCGCGGCGTAATTGCAACAACAAACGGATGCAGAGTATTTATCCCCGCGTCAATGGCAAGCGAGAGATTTATGCAGGACCTTTCTCCCCTCGTTGGACAGGAGGTTCAGTTCAGAATCGTGAATATCCGTGAAGACAGACGCGGCAAGAAAGCAATCGGTTCAATCAAGGTTGTTGCCGTTGAGGAGCACGAAAAGAAAATTGCCGAGTTCATGGAAAATGTTGAAATCGGTAAGGTTTATACAGGAACGGTTAAAACACTCACAAACTTCGGCGCATTTGTCGATCTCGGCGGTGTGGACGGTCTTATCCACATTTCTCAGCTCAGCTGGCAGAGAATCAAGCACCCGTCCGAGGTTGTTAAAGAGGGCGATATTGTTCAGGTTTATGTTCTTGACG
>CAJJUC010000075.1 GCA_905195005.1 uncultured Eubacteriales bacterium
TTTATTTGAATGTATTTAAAGCTGTCAAGCAGTCTGTTACCACCCGGCAGGCTGCCGAGCATTACGGTATCCGGGTAGGAAGAAACGGGATGTGTGCCTGCCCCTTCCATGACGATAAAAACCCCAGCATGAAGGTTGACCGGCGCTTTCATTGCTTCGGCTGTCAGGCAGACGGGGATGTGATTGATTTTGTTTCCCGTCTGGAAAACGTCAGCCCCAAGGAAGCAGCCCTCATGCTGGCGCAGGACTTCTCCATCCCTTATGAGGACAGGGAGCCACACGGCAGGAGCCGCCGCCCACAGCCCCGGCAGGAAAGCCCGGAGCAGCAATTTAAGCGCATGGAGCGCCACTGTTTCCGGGTACTGTCTGACTATCACAATCTGCTGCGCCGCTGGAAGCGGGACTATGCCCCCAAGACGCCGGACGAGGAATGGCACCCGCTTTTCGTGGAAGCCTTGCAGAAACAATCCCATGTGGAATATCTGCTGGATGTGCTGCTGTTCTCCGACATAGGGGAACGGGCTGCCCTGATTGCCAGCTACGGAAAGGAAGTGAGGAACCTTGAGCGGAGAATGGCAGACCTTGCCGCCAGAACTGCGGCAGGCCGTGACGGACACCATCGAAGCCGCACCCCCGCCCCGGAGCGTTGAGGAAGTGAAAGCCATGCTGGAAAGCACCGAGAAAGGCGGCGTGCGGAACAGTATCCACAACTGCCTGACCGTGTTCCAGTATGACCCCATCCTTTCCGGGGCGGTTGCGAAAAATCTCCTGACCGAGCGTAATGACCTTCTAAAGCCCATCGGCAGGAAACGCAGAACCGGCAGCAAGGCCATGACCGACACGGACATGAAATATATCCGGCTGTATCTAGAAGATACCTACGGCCTGACAAGTGAGAAAAAGATAGCAGACGCCGCCGATCTGGCCGCAGACGCCAACAGCTACCATCCCATCCGGGACTACCTGAACGGCCTTGTCTGGGACGGGAAAGAGCGTATCCGCTACTGCCTGCGGCACTTTCTGGGAGCCGACACGGACAACTTCACTTACCATTCCCTGCGGCTGTTCCTGCTGGGAGCCATCCATCGGGCTTTCTGCCCCGGCTGTAAGTTTGAGGTCATGCTCTGTCTGGTAGGTGGTCAGGGAGCCGGGAAATCCACCTTCTTCCGGCTGCTGGCTGTAAAAGACGAGTGGTTTTCCGATGATTTGCGGAAGCTGGACGATGATAACGTGTACCGAAAGTTACAAGGCCACTGGATCATCGAAATGTCGGAGATGATTGCCACCGCCAACGCCAAGAGCATAGAGGAAATCAAGTCTTTCCTCAGCCGTCAGAAGGAGGTCTATAAAATCCCCTACGAAACCCACCCGGAGGACAGGCTGCGGCAATGCGTGTTTGGCGGGACTTCCAATGCGCTGGACTTCCTGCCCCTTGACCGTTCCGGGAACCGGCGCTTCCTGCCGGTCATGGTCTACCCCGGACAGGCCGAGGTACACATTTTGGACGATGAAGCCGCTTCCAGAGCCTATATTGAACAGGTATGGGCGGAAGCCATGACAACCTACAAAAGCGGCGATTTTAAGCTGTCTTTTACCCCCGAAATGATACAGTACCTCAAAGAACACCAGCGGGATTTCATGCCGGAGGACACCAAGGCCGGGATGATACAGGCATACCTTGACCGCTATACCGGCGGCATGGTGTGTTCCAAGCAGCTTTTCAAGGAAGCCCTGAACCACCCCTTTGACGAGCCGAAGCAATGGGAAATCCGGGAAGTCAACGACATCATGAACCACTGTATCACGGGATGGAAGTATTTCTCCAATCCCCGGATATTTGAAGGATACGGCAGGCAAAAGGGCTGGGAACGGGAAGCCCCGGCAACGGGCGCTGACAACGGGCGTGAAAAAACGCCGGACGGATTTGTGGAAGTGACCGAGCAGATGGAACTTCCCTTCTGAAAAATCCGGGGAAACCACAGCCGGTTGCCGACCCCGTTGCTATCCCGTTGCCGAGCCGGTTGCCGGGAAAAAGCCCGTAACTGCGGGCTTTTCTCCCCTCTGACAACCAAAGCAACAGAAAAATAAAAGAAAAAGTAAATAAACAGTAACCCGCCAGACAGAGATTGTTTTCGAGGTTTTTTGAAGCCCGTTGCCGGACTTCGTTGCCGACCCTCTCCTGTCTGGCTTATTTCATTTATGGAGGTAACTGCCTATGGCAAAAAGCAAAACTGAAATCCATGTCACAACGGTATTTGACGGCGAACTGGACGCTACGGACGTTTTCGTGAGCCTGATTGCACAGAAATACAGCCAGAGAAATGATAAAGAATATCTTGCGAAAAAGCAAGATTTAGAGTATAATAAAGACAAGGTTCAGCATGACCGTGTTCCGTCTGGATTGTGCGGGTAAACGGTTATGATGAACGGATATGAATATACAGACATGGACGCAATACTGGCAGGCAGCTTCCGGGCAGCCATCTATTGCAGGCTTTCCAAAGACGATGACCTTGACGGGGAGAGCGCCAGTATTGCCAACCAGCGGGATATGCTGGAAAAATACTGCGAAAAGCAGGGATGGGAGGTTGTGGCAGTCTATCAGGACGATGGCTACACGGGGCTGAACATGGAGCGCCCCGACCTGAAACGGATGCTGAAAGCCATCGAGCGCAGGCAGGCCAACCTTGTGATAACGAAAGATTTATCGAGGTTAGGCAGGAATTATTTGCAGACCGGCTTCCTGATTGAAGATTTCTTCCCCCGCCACGGCGTGCGCTATATCGCCATGAATGACGGTATCGACACCATGCGGGACAACAACGACATTGCGCCGTTCAAGAACATCCTCAACGAGATGTACAGCAAGGATATTTCCAAGAAGGTTCATTCCTCTTATCTGCTGAAAGCGCAGAAAGGCCAGTTTACCGGCTGCCTTGCCCCCTTCGGCTACCAGAAAGACCCGGAGGACAAAAACCACCTGCTGATTGACGAGGAAACGGCACCCATTGTCCGGCGTCTGTTTGCGTGGGCGCTGGAAGGACACGGCCCCAACTACATCCGGCGCAGGCTGGAAGAAGAAAAAATCCCCTGCCCGACCTACTGGAACCGGGTACGGGGGCTGCGGAACGTGTCAACCAAGTGGGAAAAGAAAGACCCGGTAAATGGGCGGTATATCTGGGACTTTACCGTGATTAAGGACATCCTGATGAATCCCGTCTATACCGGCGCTATCGCTTCCCAGAAGAAGGAATACCGCTTCAAAATCGGCACCATCGGGGAGAAGAAGCCGGAGGAATGGATTGTCGTGGAGAACCAGCATGAGCCGCTTGTTGACCGCAAGACCTTTGACATCGTGCAGCGCAAGCTGAAATCCCGGCAGCGCCCCCGCCAGACCGGGGAAATCAGCCTGTTTGCGGGGCTTATCAAATGCGGCGAGTGCGGGAAGTCGCTGACTATCCGCTACACCAATGAGAAGCACCCGAAGCAGATTTATTCCTGTAAGACCTATAATGCCTATGGGAAACAGCACTGTACCCAGCACCGTGTGGAGTACGAAACCCTTTACCGCCTTGTGCTGAACAAAATCCGGGAATGTGCGAAGGCCGCCCTGATGGACGGGGAAGCTGTTGCCGGACGGCTTACCAACACCTGTGAAGCCGAGCAGAAAGGCCAGCGGGAAGCGTTGGAACGCTCCCTTGCCAAAGACGAGGAACGCATTGACGTTCTGGAAAAGATGGTTCTGCGGCTGTATGAGGACATGGTTGCCGGACGTATCAGCGAAGCGAACTTCAATCTGCTGATGGAAAAGACGCAGGCGGAACAGGCCGAGTTGAAGGCAAAGGTCACGGAAGGCCGGAAGAAGCTGGCCGATGAAATCCGGCTTGCGTGTGACGCCCGCCAGTGGGTAGAAGCCATTCAGGAATACGCCGACATCACGGAACTGGACGCCGCCACCCTTAACCGCCTGATTAAAGAAATCGTTGTCCATGAGAGCATAGACAGCGATAAGACAAGACACATTTCTATCGAAATTCATTTCAATCTCAAACCCATCCCGGAAGTGGAGCAGGTCACAGCCTGACCTGCCCCGCCGGGGCGGTTCTTAAAAACTCCATAGATATTTCTTGACACGCCGCCGCCCGCCATCGAGCCGGTTTCCTACACCTATTTGGGTATGAAACAATATGCACCAAACGGAGGGGCAGTAAAATGTGACTTCATTTTACTGCCCCCTTTTTTCGTTGAGTTGCCTTTTGACAATCATTCTTATGCTCTGAATTGTAGCACATATTTTGGTAAAAAGCAATACTTTTTGAGAAAACCTGTATCAATAGACAATGTTTTTTTGATTTATACGTTTTTACGGGATTGAAATTACCTACGTTTCCATGTTTAAACTGCCTTTCTTAGTAAAATTCTCTTTTGTCTGCAAAGAAAAAAGCTGATAATAAACGACCGCACAGCCGTTTATTATCAGCTTTTTTAAGAATAATATCTCATTCAAATATTTTATCGTACTCCGTTTTTTCCTTAAAGCCCTCGCCGAACACCTCGCGCGCGTCCGATGTGATTGCGAAAGCGTTTTTGTCAATTTTCCGCACTGTGTGGATAAGGCGCGGCAGCTCGCGCGGTGCGACAACGCACAGAAGCATCATTCCGTCCTCATCGGTATAAAGTCCCTTGCTGTACACCCCCGTAACGCCGCGCTCAAATTTTTCCATAACCGTTTTTGCAATCTCGTCGCTTTTCTTTGAAATAACATAAACCGATTTTGCCTCGTTTCCGAAATTCACAACGGCATCGGTCACCTTTGAGGAGATGAACATTGCGATTGCGGAATAAAACACAATTGTGTAACTCTTGAACACAAGACCGAACACTATAACTATAATACTGTCAATTATCAGTATAAGCGAGGCAACCGATATATACGGAAGAAATTTTTTTATGATGAGCGCCGCAAAATCACTGCCGCCGGTTGAAGCCTCAACGCGCACAACAAAGCCCACGCCAATGCCGACAAGCGCGCCGCCGATAACGGTTGCGATGAACATATCGTCATCGAAGCGCGGAAGCCTGTTCGTCAGCTCCAGAGCTGCGGATAAAAACACAATTCCGGCAACGGTCTTTACAACCGAACCCTTGCCGAGATATTTATATCCGAAAGCGAACAAAACGGCGTTAAACGCCAGGTTTGTCACCGAAAGCGGAATATTAAAAAGATACAGCAGAATTGTGCCGATTGCACCAACGCCGCCCGATGATAGCTTGCACGGCACCAAAAACAGATTCATTCCCATCGCCATAACAACCGCACCGATTGCAATGCATATATATTCGGATGAAATATTCTTGATTTTATCTTTCATTTTGTAATCTTCCTTTCAGGGCGCTTTCTTCTTATATAAGTTTATTTTTCCTGTTATCAGGGCAATATATGCAGTATATACCGAATTTCAAAAATTGTCAAGCATTGCACAACTGCTGTATAAAAATATCTGATTAGGAAAATATATCATTGTTGGAGGTGCGAGCCGTGAATCTGAAAAAGCTTTTTCTGTACTCCGAAAACGATTCTTCGGATTTTGAATTAAATAATGAAAAGGAAAGCGCCGGCTTCAATCCGCAGATGAATGAGGGCGGTCCGCAGCTTTCGGGCTGCTTTCGGCAGGACATCGACACGCTCAGCCGCGAGCTGATGACCGGGCAAAGCGGCGATCTTAAAACGCGCGAATTTACGGTGCGGATTGCCGGGCGCGAGGTCAAGGCAATAATCTATTTCGTTGACGGCTTGGTTGACAAGCAGCTTGTCAATGATTTTATTCTCCGTCCGCTGATGATAACAAGCCGCAGCATTGAAATATCAAGCTACAAGCAGATTTTCGAAATGCTGATTCCCCAGTGCGAAGCCTCGCAGACAAACGTTCTCGGCGAGCTTGAATTTAACATAAACTTCGGCAGCGTTATTCTTCTTGTTGACGGGATGAGAAAAGCCGTTTCAATCGATGTTAAGGGCTGGGAGCACCGCGGTGTCGATTCGCCGCAGACGGAACGCGTTATCCGCGGACCGAACGATGCGTTTTCCGAACAGCTGCGCGAAAACACTGCGCTTATCCGCCACCTTATAAGAAACAAAAGCCTTGTCAGCAAGGAATTTATGCTCGGCACAATAAGTCAGACGCCGGTGTCTGTCATGTATATCGAAAACATTGCGAACGAATCGCTTGTCCGCGAAACGCTGCGCCGCGTTTCAAACATAGAAGCCGACTATATTTTTGCGGCGGCGGAGCTGGAGCAGTTTCTGGAGGATAAGACGTTTTCCTCGCTTCCGCAGTTTCTTTCCACGGAACGCCCCGACCGCGCGGCGCGCGCGCTTTTAAGCGGACGAATCGTTATCGTTGTTGACGGCTCTCCGTTTGTGTCAATTCTGCCGACAACGGTTTTCGAGCTTAATGAATCGGCGGAGGACAGCTATCTTCGTTTTCCCTACAGCAACATGATAAAAACCATCCGCTGGATTGCATTTCTGCTTTCCATGTTTCTGCCGGGGCTTTATGTTGCAATCATCAGCTACCATGCGGAGCTGCTTCCCACAGACCTTTTAATGTCAATTGTCGCCACGCGCGAAAAGGTTCCCTTTCCCACCGTTGTCGAGCTGATTATTATGGAAATTTCGCTTGAAATAATCCGCGAAGCCGGCGTCAGAGTTCCCGAAGCCTCGGGAACAACGCTCAGCATTGTCGGAGCGCTTATTCTCGGTCAGGCGGCTGTCAGCGCCGGAATCGTCAGCCCGATTCTGATAATAATCGTGTCGATAACGGCAATCGGATCGTTCACAACTCCCAATTACTATCTTGGGCTTGCCGCAAGGCTCCTGCGCTTTATTTATATTGCGCTCGGGGCGCTCGGCGGATTTTTGGGAATCACCGTTGGTGCATTTATCAATGTGCTTTCGTGGTCATCGCTCAAATCAATGGGTGTGCCCATGGCAGCGCCGTTTGCGCCTGTAACAAACGGCGGAATCCCTGCGGCGCTTTATCAGCCGCCGATATACAAGCAGGAGCAGCGCGATGACTATGTTAATGCAAAGAGAAAATTCCGTCAGCCGCATATATCCAGAAAATGGCTGAAAAAATAAACTACCCGGGGGTGTCTTATGAAACAAAAGGACGGATGCCTGAGCATCGCCGTACTATGTGCCGGAGCCGTGCTTGCAAAATATCTTATCGTGCTTCCGGAATATATGGTTAAATACAATGCAAACGCCGCCTGGATAACGGCGCTTCTGAAAAATCTTGTCGCATTTCTTTTCCTTTTTATTATAATCCGCCTGTACGCGCCTTTTGAGGGACAGTCGCTTGAAGCCGTCGCTTCGCTTGCACTCGGCGGCTTCGGCAGAACGCTGCTTAATATAAGCTATGCGGCAGGCTTCATGCTATTTAACGCGGCGCTTTTCCGAATACTGATTGAGGCTCTGAAAACTGTCAATCATCTCGGTGCGGCATATGAATATTACGCGCTTTTCATTGCCGCTGCCGTTGTCTGCGCGGCATTTATCGGCATTAAATCCGTAACGAATATCAGCGCGGTTGTTTTTCCGCTCATCGTCCTGTCAATCGCACTCATTTCAATTATTATGATTCCGCACTACCGGCTATACAATATAATGCCGTTTTTCGGCAGCGGAATCAGCGAAATCGGACACAGTCTCACGTCAAGGCTGTTCGGCTATTCCGAATACTCGCTTTTATTTTTTCTTGCACCGCACATCGGGAAGAACCACAGTCTCCGAAAGGCGGCGGCAATATCGGTCGGAACCGTCACGTTTTTTTCAGTCGGCTTCACGCTTTTATACTGTCTTTCCGTCCCCTATCCTGCTTCAAAAACATTTTTTCTGCCGCTTTACCAGATTTCCCGCATGATAAAATCCGGTTCGTTCCTTGAACGGCTTGAGCCGCTCATTGTTTTTGTGTGGACGGCGCTTATTCTTTGCAGCCTGAGCGCTCTTATGACTGTCATAACCTCGCTTATGAACAACGGCAGGGAAAAAGGGCGCAGTGCGTTTGTGCCGATTTCCGTTATGATAATGTTCTTCCTTTCGGCGCTTCCGAAAACCGAGCCGGACGCATTTTCGGCATATGATTTTATGTTGAAATTCGGCGGTATAGCGTTTCCGCTGATTCCCCTTGCCGTTATTCTGATTGCACGTGCAAAAAAAGCAGGGAGGCAAACAGCATGAAAAAATCAGCAGCGCTATTAACCGCATTGGTTCTCACGCTTTCAGGCTGCGGCTATGCGGAGGAGGTCAACGAGAAAAAATTCCTTATTGCTCTCGGAATTGACGAAGGCACAGAATATAATGTCCGCGCAACCTTTGTGTTCGCGAATCCGTCCGACAGCGGCGGCGAGGAGGGTGCGAAAGGCTCCCCGGGCAGCGATAAGTCCGATATACTGACAGTTGAAGCTCCGGGCATTTTTTCCGCCGTCAAGCAGCTTAACAGAATCATCGGCAAAACCATTGACATGACGCACACAAAGGTAATTATTTTTTCCGGCAAAACAGCAAAAGAAGGAATCGGCGATTATATTTACAGCTTTGCCGCCGCAAGGGATTTCCGCCCAAATACCTATGTTTGCGTGTCACGATGCAGTGCGGAAAAATATTTGCACAAAATTAAGCCTTCAAATGAAATATCGCTTGAAAAATACTTTGACCTGATAATGAAAAAGGTTTCCTCCGACAGAATTGACGAATCCTACCTTTATTATTTTTATTTCAATCTTGCTGATAAAACCGGCGGCAGCATTGTTCCGCTTGTGGACATAAACGCAAACAAGCTGCCCGATTCGTCTGCGGAAAAAAACGCAGCCGATGATTTCGGAATCAATCCTAAGGCAGGCGAGCTTGTCCGCAAAGCGGAAAACAAAACGGAGGTTTGCGGCTCGGCAGTTTTCAGCGGCGGTAAAATGGTTGCGGAAATCGGGGCGCTTTCCTCCGATATTTCAAAAATGATTACGGGAGAATTTTCATCGGAATATTTCACGCTGCGCAATCCAAGCGCTCAAAAGCTGACAAGCGTGCTTCTCTCCCAACGCTCCGCGCCGCGCATAAAGACCGAAATCGGCGATATTACAAAAATACGCGTCACCGTTCCGCTGAATGCAAAATATGTTGACAGCGCGCCACCCTCCGATGCAGAGCTTGCGGAATTTGAAAATTACCTTTCCTCCGTTCTTTCAAAAAAGGGCAATCGAATTATAAAAAGGGCGCAGACAAAATATGAAAGCGATTATTTCGGCTTCAACGAAAAGCTGCGCAGCTCTTTCATCGACATACCGGCATGGAACAGCTTCGGATGGGATGAAAAATTCAAAACCGCCGATATCAAGGTTAAATTCATCGTGCAGGTAACCGATTTTGAGGAGCTTAACTCCGGCGAAGCCATGAAAGGAGAGAATTAAATGACAGGATTCAAGCTGCTGTTCGTCATCATGTTTCTTTGGTCGCTTGTGTATATGCTGTCCTATTTCACGGATTCCGTTGCAAATAAACGAACCTATCAGGCTGTCAGCTCGATTGCAGTCAGTCTGATAGGTACGGCGCTCTGCGTGGTTTACATTATTTATTGCTGAGAACTTCCTCTATTGCTGCCGCTGCCGCGTCAATATCCTCCTTTGTATTGAAATATCCGACCGACAGACGAAGCATTCCCTTTGTCACCGTGCCGAGCGTTCGGTGCGCCATTGGCGAGCAATGCAGCCCGGCTCGCGTTGCAATGTCATAGCGTGAGTCAAGCAAGGACGAAACCTCAACACAGTCCATGTCGGATAAAACTGCGCCTATCACGCCAACGCCGTGCGTTCCGAGTACGCGCAATCCCTTTATCTCCGAAAGCTTTTCCGCCAGCATATCCGTAAGATACGCTTCTTTTTCACAGACGCCCTCACGCATAACGAACCTGATTCCCTCGTTCAGCCCCGCAATGCCGCAGGCATTAACCGTGCCGGCCTCATATCTGTCCGGCAGAATATCCGGCATCAGCGCACTTTCCGACATGCTTCCCGTGCCGCCCTCCGTCAAGGTGCTAAGCGTTATTCCTTCTCTTATGTAAAGAACTCCAGTCCCGAACGGTCCGTAGAGTCCCTTATGCCCGGCAAATGCCGCCATATCGAGCACATCGCCGTTAATCGGCAGAATCCCGCCGGTCTGAGCGCAGTCGATAAGCGTAAGGATGTTCCGCGCACGTGCCATGCGGCAAATATCCTCAATCGGATTAACCGTTCCCACAACGTTTGACGCATGTGTGATGCAAATCAGCTTTGTCCGCGGAGTTATTGCCCTCATCACCGCCTCGGCGCTTACAAGTCCGGTATTGTCGGCACGGGCTATTTTCACCGTCACGCCGTTTTTTTCAAGGCTGACGGCGCTTCTGAGAACGCTGTTGTGTTCCATTGATGATATAATTATTTCATCTCCACGATTCACGCTTCCTTTAATTGCAAGATTCAGCGCCTCCGTTGCGTTTTTAGTAAATATGATTCTTTCCGGGTTTGAAACACCGAGCAGCTTTGCCATGCTTTCGCGGCATTCAAACACCTTTTCTCCGCAAAGGCGTGACAGCCGATGTCCTCCGCGCCCGGGATTTCCGCCATAATCCCGCATCAGCTCCGTCATTGCCGAAATAACCTCGGGCGGTTTCGGAAAAGTAGTGGCGGCATTGTCAAGATAAATCATATAACCCTCCGTTCCGATTTTGAAAACAACCGAATTAAAGCCGTTTCACACCATGCGATATTTCTTTTCACCGTCTTCCTCCGTTTCGGAAAAAAACGCGCGTACTTTTATATTAAGCTCCCTTGCACAGTAGGCAATTATTTTTCTGCCGGAATCGTCAAATCGTACACTGTAACCGCAGCCCTCTTTAGTCAAAGCAAGCGGAGTCTGTATAACCGCCGCACCGATTCCGCGCTCCGCAGCACAGCGCTTTATCCTGTTTGCAGCAGTCATTGAAGCCACAGTAGCAAGCATAGCAAAAATCCTTTCATCATTTTTTATAGACTGGTCACAGTAACATCTTATGCCGCAAGCGCCTTGTTTGACAGTCCGTTTTGCAAAAATCGGAGGTAAAATTGCCGATTTAAAAAAATTTTAAGAAAAAACACTAAAAAATGAAAAAAAACATTGACAAACCCCCGTAAATTTGCTATACTAACAAAGTCGCAAGTGCGGGTGTAGTTCATTGGTAGAACACCAGCCTTCCAAGCTGGATAGGTGGGTTCGAT
>CAJJUC010000076.1 GCA_905195005.1 uncultured Eubacteriales bacterium
CGGCTCGCTTTGTAAGATTCTGCGACTGCTTTAATATCCCCGTTCTTTCGATAACCGACACGGACGGCTTTAAGGTCAGCGCAGATGAAGAAATCTGGGGTCTTGCACGCAAGAGCGCACGCATGGCATATGCTTTCTCCGAAGCGACCGTTCCGAAGGTGAATGTTATTATCGGAAAATCATATACAACAGCCGGAGTTATAATGAACTGCGGCGGAGCGGACATTGTGCTTGCATATCCGTCCGCACAGATTGCTCCTCTCGCTCCCGGGGCAGGCGTTGGCATGCTTTACTCCGACAGACTGAAAAAGGGCGAAAACAGAGACGCACTCTGCGCGGAATATGCCGAAAAGGACGCATCGGTTTACAATGCTGCGGCAGCGGGCTATGTTGACGATGTTATCGACCCGGCTGAAACAAGGCAGCGCGTAATCGGCGCATTTGAAATGCTTTCGGGCAAAAGAGCGGAAAGCTCGCCGCGCAAGCATGACAATATGCCCCTTTGAGAGGTGAATGTTAGATGAAAGAATTTTCTGCAAGCGATCTGATTCTGGAAGGTCTTGCATATACGGTTATGGGTATGCTTGTCGTATTTGCGGTTCTTATTATAATCATGCTCGTTATAAAGGCAATGGCGCTTTTCAGCAAGGAGGAAGCTCCGGCAGCTGAAAAACCGGCGCCCGTTCCCGAAGCGGCGCCTGCTCCGGCGGCTGAGGAAAGCTCCGCCGATGAAAGCGAGCTTGTTGCAGTTATCACGGCTGCGGTTGCGGCTGCAATGCATAAAAGTCCGTCAGGGCTTTTAATCAGGTCATATAAAAAGGTATCGGGTGCGGCATGGAACAATGCCGGCCGCCGCGAAGCTCTCGAAAACAGATTTTAAGGAGGTTAATTTCATGAGAAAATTTATTGTAAACGTAAACGGAAATTCATATGAGGTTGAGGTTGAAGAGGTTGGAGCAGGCGTCAGCGCTCCGGCGGCAGCTCCTGCTCCGGCGGCTGCGGCTGCACCGAAGGCAGCTCCGGCGGCAGCTCCCAAAGCAGCTCCCAAGGCTGCAGCCCCGGCAGGCGGAACGCCCGTAAAAGCTCCGATGCCCGGCAACATCCTTGATATAAAGGTTCAAAGCGGCGCAGCCGTAAAGAGCGGCGATGTGCTTATTATCCTTGAAGCAATGAAGATGGAAAACGAAATCGTGGCTCCGTCCGACGGAACTGTTACGGTTGTGACAACAAAGGGAGCTGCCGTAAACACAGGCGACGTTTTGGTTACTCTTTCTTAACATCTTTTAAATTAAGAATGGAGTGATTGAAATTGTTGGAGAAACTGTTTAACGGCTTTTCAAAATTCATTGGCAATACCGGTCTTACAAATATGCTTGCCGGAAGCGACGTTGCATGGTGGAAAACCGTATTAATGATAGTGATTGCCTGCGTGCTTCTGTACCTTGCAATCGTTAAAAAATTCGAGCCGCTGCTGCTTTTGCCGATTGCTTTCGGAATGCTTCTGGCAAATCTGCCGCTCGGCGGAGTTATGCATCCCGATCTTTTCCTCGGTAAAGATATTGATTACGGTAAGGTTTTGCATGAGGGAGGGCTTTTGGATATTCTTTATCTCGGAGTTAAGCTCGGCATCTATCCGCCGCTTATCTTCCTCGGCATCGGCTGCATGACGGATTTTGCGCCGCTTATCGCAAACCCCAAAAGCATTCTTTTGGGCGCTGCGGCACAGCTCGGCGTGTTCATAACGTTCATGGGCGCAATTCTGCTCGGTGCGTTCGGCATCGGCGGCTTCGGCGCTGACGGCACTGTTGCCACGATATTCAAGGAGGCCGCTTCAATCGGTATCATCGGCGGCGCTGACGGTCCGACGGCAATCTATGTTACGAAAACGCTTGCGCCCACACTTTTGAGTGCAATTGCCGTTGCCGCATATTCATATATGGCGCTTGTTCCGATTATTCAGCCGCCTATTATGAAGGCGCTCACAACCAAGGAAGAACGCATGATAAAAATGGAACAGCTCCGCACCGTTACTCAGCGCGAAAAAATCCTGTTCCCGATTATCGTTACAATCGTTGTTATCCTGCTCGTTCCCGATGCAGCTCCCCTCGTTGGTATGCTCATGCTCGGAAACCTCTGCAAGGAAAGCGGCGTTGTTGACAGAATCTCGAAAACCGCGCAGAACGAGCTTATGAATATCATCACGATATTCCTCGGAATGACGGTCGGCGCAACCGCAACGGCGGATACGTTCATAACGCCCAAAACGATTCTTATTATCTGCCTCGGTCTTACAGCGTTCTCCGTGAGCACGGCAGGCGGCGTGCTTTTCGGAAAAATCATGTGCAAGGTATCGGGCGGAAAAATCAATCCCCTTATCGGCAGTGCGGGCGTAAGCGCAGTTCCCATGGCGGCACGTGTTTCGCAGATTGTCGGTCAGAAGGAAAATCCGTCAAACTTCCTGCTCATGCACGCAATGGGACCGAACGTTGCCGGAGTTATCGGCAGCGCCGTTGCGGCGGGCGTATTCCTGGCGCTCTTTAAGTAAAATATTTTGTATGCTCCTTATCAGCCCACGGTAAGGCGGATGATACTTTTCAGTTGGTGGGCAGAAAGGCAAAGGTAAATTTACCATGGCTAATAAAAAACCCGTTAAAATAACCGAAACCGTTCTGCGTGACGCGCATCAGTCGCTTATTGCAACGCGTATGACAACCCCCGAAATCCTCGGCGCGGTTGAAATGCTTGACAATGTAGGCTATAATGCGCTCGAAGCATGGGGCGGCGCAACTTTTGACAGCTGTCTGCGCTTTTTGAAGGAGGATCCGTGGGAACGTCTCAGAAAAATCAAGGACAAAGCCAAGAAAACTCCGCTGCAAATGCTGTTCCGCGGTCAGAATATCCTCGGCTACCGTCACTACGGCGATGATGTTGTTGAATATTTCGTTCAGAAATCAATCGCAAACGGTATTGACATAATCAGAATTTTCGATGCGCTTAATGATGTGCGCAACCTTAAAACGGCTATTGCCGCAACGATTAAGGAAAAAGGGCACGTTCAGGCGGCAATCTCATACACTGTCAGCCCCGTTCATACGAACGAAACCTTTATCAAGCTTGCAAAGCAGCTTGAGGAGATGGGCGCAAGCTCAATCTGCATTAAGGATATGGCAGGGCTTTTAACACCGTACAACGCATATGAGCTTGTTTCGGGCATGAAGGAAAGCGTTAAAATTCCGATTGAGCTTCACACTCATTACACAAGCGGACTTGCTTCGATGACATACATGAAGGCTGTTGAAGCAGGCGTTGATATAATCGACTGCGCAATGTCCCCATTTGCAATGGGAACATCCCAGCCGGCAACGGAATCAATGGTTGCGGCATTCAAGGGCACGGAGTATGACACAGGTTACGATTTGAATCTGCTCAGCGATATTGCGGATTATTTCCGCCCGCTGCGTGAAAAATACATTGCAAACGGAACACTCAATCCCAAGGCGCTCGCTGTTGACGTTAATACGCTTAAGTATCAGGTTCCCGGCGGAATGCTTTCAAACCTTATTTCGCAGCTTAAACAGCTCGGAGCCGAGGATAAATTTCAGGAGGTTCTGCGTGAGGTTCCGCGCGTGCGTGAGGACGCGGGTTATCCGCCGCTCGTAACGCCGTCGAGCCAGATTGTAGGAACGCAGGCAGTGTTCAACGTTGTTCTCGGTGAACGGTACAAGAACGTTACCAAGGAATTCCGCGGACTTATCAGGGGCGAATACGGAAAAACTCCGGTTGAAATCAAGCCCGAATTTGCAAAGAAAATTCTCGGCGATGAAGAAAGGATCACCTGCAGACCGGCTGATAACATTCCGAACGAGCTTGATAAATTCAGAAGCGAGATAAGCGAATATATCGAGCAGGACGAGGACGTTCTGAGCTACGCTCTGTTCGGTCAGGTTGCAACAAAATTTTTCGAGTACCGTCAGGGCAGGAAGTATAAGCTTGATCCCGAGCTTGCGGATAAAGAAAATAAAGTACATCCTATGTAATTGTCATAAGAAATATAAAAAAGGTCATGGAGAGGTTTTCCCCATGACCTTTTTTTCACAAGTGCCGTACATGTTTCTTTGCTCAATGCGCGGCAAAGAAGGCGAAGCCTTACTTGTTGAAGACATTTCGGATTTTTCGGCGCGTGAGCTATGAAACACAAAGCACGCTGCGCGGCAAAAAAGGCGAAGCCTTTACTTCATGGAATTTTCGTAAGCCTGGATCATTTTCTTAACCATCTGTCCGCCTACGGAACCGTTTTCTTTGCTTGTCTTGTCGCCGTTGTAGCCCTGATTGAGAGTTACGCCAACCTCGCTTGCAGCTTCCATCTTAAAACGATTGAGCGCCTCGCGCGCTTCGGGTACAAGTGTTTTTGAATTCTTAGCCATTTTTATTTACTCCTTTTAAATTTGATTTTAAGCTTGAGCTTACAGTCCTATTTTTCGCCGGAGCAAGAAATATATACAGGCAATTTCTGCCTGTAATACCTTTGATTTTTATTGACAAAAAGAATTATAATAAATATATTGCAGGAAATTTCCCCATTGTGGCAAAAAAATAAAAATAGATATTCCGCACCGCGGTATATAATGTAACCGTGCAGAGGAGAAGCGGAATCGAAAGGAGCCGTGAATCGCATGAACAGAAGACAAAAGATTATTTTAAAAGAGCTCTATGGCAGGGAAGAATACGTTACGGTTTCACACCTCGCCGAAAAAATGAATGTTTCCGCCAAAACTGTCAGAAATGATATTTCCGCGCTGAAGGAGGAAATCGTTTCCGCAGGGGGAGAGCTTAAAACAAAGCCCCACATCGGAGTAAAACTGACGATTTCGGAGGAAGCATGGAAAAGCTTAAATGCCGGAAACGCTGACGATGAAAGGGATATTTTCTTCTTTATCGTGCGACAGCTGCTCAGAAACAGCGACCTCACAGCATCGCGGCTTGCCGAACAGTATTATATCGGAAGAACTCAGCTTGATAAAATTCTTGAGCGCGTTTCAAAATGGTTTTCCGATAAACACATACTTTTTGACGTCCGCCGCGGAAAAGGCATCGGAATCAGATACAGCGAATTTAATTACAGGCTTGCAGTCTGCGATTTTTACACTGAATTTTCCGACATGTACGAAAAGCTTATAACACCGCGCGAATCAATGTATGCGTTCATGTCAGGTCAGGAATACACGGCGCTTTGTGCTTTGCTTGACGGCTTCGAAGCCGACAACGCGGCACAGCTTATTATAAGCATGGAGGAAAAATTCGGGATAGCCTTTAATTATCTTTCGGATATTAATCTGCTGCTGCTGGTTTCGCTCTGCATTATAAGAACCCGAAAGGGGTGCACAATGAGCGGGCTGACTGTAACAGATTTCCCCTCTGTCTGCGAAAGCGACCTGTCAATGATGCGCTTCCTTTCGGGGGAGATTGAAAAAAGGTTCAATATTATTCTTCCCGAAAGCGAAAAAAATTTTCTTGCGTTTGCATTGTCCGTTTCGGAAATACAGGAATGTACATCGGATGAGGCGAGAAGAAGGTTTGAAGAAACGAATTTTGACCTTTGCCGCTTCACCGTGAAAATTGTCAATCTTGCAAGCGACATTGTCGGCATGGATTTAAGAAAGGATATGTTTTTTGTAAGACAGATGATGTTTCAGCTTAAATCGATGACGGCGCGTCTGAAGTACGGGATAACGGCAAAAAACCATCTTCTCGGACAAATCAAGGAAAAATATCCGAACATGATGGCTGCGGCGTGGCTGCTCGGAAACATTTTCGAAAAAGAGCTCGGGCTTGAAATCAACGAAAATGAAATTGCATACCTTGCGCTGCACATCGGCGGTGCAATTGAGCGGCAGATGTTCAGCCTTTCGACATGTATTGTGTGCGACTACGGAATAGGCGTTTCTCAGATTCTCCGCGAAAAGCTTGTCCGCACAATCCCGGAGCTGGATATAACAAATGTATATTCGGTGCGCGATATTCGCAGAATAAAGGGCGAGCATTGCGACATGATTGTCACAACAACGCCGCTTGACATGTACAGGCTTAACAAGCCGGTTGCGCAAATCGGTCATCTGCTCGGCGACAGAGATATTGAAACGCTGCACCGATTGATGAAGCAAATCCGATCGGGAAAACACGGACAGGTGAAACGCATCTCGCCAAAAACGGGGCTTTTCCGCAGCGAGTTGATTTTTGCGCAGATTGACGAGACAGATAAAACGAGGCTTCTGAAAAGACTTTGCAAAAAGCTGGGAGTTCTCGGATATGTGACTGACGGATTTCTTGATTCTGTGCTCGAAAGAGAAAAAAGCACTTCAACCGATATCGGGAAAGGGTTCGCCATTCCGCACGGACTCAGCGAATATGTAAATCATTCGGCGGCAGTGTTCGCATCGCTTAAACGCCCGATTGTCTGGTCGGACGATGGCGAGACCGTTGACACGGTTTTCCTGCTTGCTTTTGACCTCAGTGAGGATGCGGAGGTTAAGGACGAAATAATAGGATTTTATAAATCAATCGTTACCTTTATGGAAAACGATTCGGAGTGCGAAAGACTGAAAAAGCTTTCCGATAATAAAGATATAATGGAAATACTTGAAAAATGGTAGGGGGAATTGAAATGGTACGGGTAAGCTATACTATTAGAAATGAAGAGGGACTGCATGCAAGACCGGCTTCCGATTTCTGCAAAACGGCGAGCAGCTTCAAAAGCAAAATTTCGGTTATCAAGGACGGCGAGCAGTTCGAGGCAAAAAGCATTTTAACGGTGCTGTGCATCGGCGCGGTTAAGGGCGACACAATTGAGCTTTGCGCCGAAGGCCCGGACGAGGAGGAAGCAATCAAGGCTCTTACTGATGTTTTGGACGCGGGGTGATTGATATGAAAATTATTAAGGGAATCGGCGGCGCGCCGGGTCTTGTGCACGGCGAGCTCGTATATTTTGAAAAAAGCGGCGGCGGAGAAAGAACCGATTTTGATACAGCGGTTCAAAAAACGCTTGAAAGCGTGCGCCGTTCATATAAAGAAACGCTGCGCGAGCTCGGCGAAGAAAATGCCAAAATTTTTTCGGCATATGAAATGCTTCTGGAGGATTCAATGCTTACCGACCCGATAAAAGCTGAAATTGAAAACGGGACGGCAGCGGAGGAAGCAATAAAAAGCATAACCGAAGCAATGGCTAAAATTCTTGAAAGCAAGAACAATGAATATACACGTCAGCGCGCCGACGATATAAGGCACATCGGTAAAATGCTCACAGACGCGGTGAACGGCTCCGACGGCGGATTTTCTTTCCCCGAGGGCGGAGAGAAATTCATTCTTGCGGCGCATGAGCTTACGCCGGTTGACACAATGTCATTCGACCGCAGCAGACTTGCAGGCATGATAACCGAAAGAGGAGGAGCAACCTCGCACACGGTTATTCTGGCGAAATCGCTCGGAATCCCGGCGGTTGTGGGCGCAGCCGGACTGATGGACGAAAAGCTGGCGGGAGAAGCTTTTCTTGACGGATACGGCGGAGTTCTTGCAGTGCAGCCCGAGGGAGAAGCAAGGGAAATATACGAAAAAAAACTTGCAGAGGAAAAGGCGCTTATGGCAGAGCTTGACAAAATAAAAAGCTCCGACGCCGAAACGCTCGACAAAAAGCGGATTGCGGTTTGCGTGAACATCGGAAAACCCTCCGATTTAAAGGAAGCCGCAGGGCTTAACTACGACGGTGTGGGGCTGTTCCGCTCGGAATTTCTCTATTCATCGGAGAGCAAAAAGCCATCGCTCTCGGAGCAGACGGAAGCCTACAAAGCGGCAATCGACATGGCGTATCCGCGCCCTGTCACCATAAGAACGCTTGATGTCGGCGGCGACAAGCAGCTTTCGTATCTTAATATGAAAACGGAGGAAAATCCTTTCCTCGGTAACCGCGGGATTCGCCTTTGCCTGAACAACAAGGAAATATTTTGCGAGCAGCTTGAAGCGATTTTGCTTGCAGCAGCAGGAAAAAGCGTTAAGGTAATGCTGCCGATGATAACCTCCGTGTCGGAAATCAAAAAGGCGCGTGCGCTCATCTATGAGGTCAGAGAAAAGCTTAAAAACGAAAATAAGCCGTTTTGCGAAAAGCTGTCGCTCGGCATCATGGTTGAAACACCGGCAAGCGCCGTTATTGCGGAAACGCTTGCGAAGCACTGCGACTTTTTCAGCATCGGAACAAACGACCTTGTGCAGTATGTAACCGCTGCCGACAGAGGAAACGCCGATGTCGAAAACGTGTACGACCCTCATCACCCGGCAGCGCTTAAGCTGATTGCGTATGTCATATCAGTCGGAAAAAAAGCCGGAATTGAGGTAAGCGTGTGCGGAGATCTGGCGGCAAACACGGAATTTACGGAGCTGCTTATCGGTATGGGGCTTGAAAAATTCAGCGTGCCGCTGCCGGCTGTCACAAGAATCAAGCATAAAATATCCTCCGTTTCCTCGGCGGACGCAGAGCTTCTTTATAAAATTGCTCTGTCGGCAGAGGACGCGGACGAGGTTAAAAATATATTAAAGGGAGAGTGGAAAAAATGAATGTGTCCGAGGTGTTGAAAAAGGAGCGCATTGCGCTCCACCTTGAGGCAAAAAGCAAGGAGGAGGCGCTCGCTGCACTGACGGAGCTTTTGTACAAAAGCGGTGTGCTTGCAGACCGCGACGGCTTTATGAAAGACGTGCTCGGGCGCGAAGAAGTGTCAACCACAGGTATCGGAAACGGAATTGCGATTCCGCACGGAAAATCGGCAAACGTTTCGGAAACATCGGTTGCCGTTGCAAAGCTTAAAAATGAGGTTGAGTGGCAAAGCGTTGACGACAAGCCCGTGAAATTCATTGTGCTGCTTGCAGTCAACGAAAACGACAGAACGGGCGTTCATGTGAAGCTGCTTTCGCAGATGGCGCGCAAGCTTGCCTCGGAGGAAACCTGCAAGCGACTGCTTGAGGCGAAGAGCGGGGAAGAAATCGTTAATATATTTTCCGAATAAGAAAGGGGAGGGCATTTATGAAAATAGTTGGTATTGCCGCATGCACATCGGGTATTGCTCACACTTATATAGCAAAGGAAAAGCTTGTCACAGCCGCAAAGGAGCTGGGGCATGAGGCTCACATCGAAACGCAGGGAACAATCGGAACGGAGGACGAACTCACGGCTCAGGATATCAAGGACGCCGATGTTGTGATTATTGCAGCCGATATAAAGGTTGGCGGGAAGGATCGCTTCAAGGGGAAAAAAATTGTTGAGATTCCGACGCATATCGCAATCAAGTCCCCGAAGGCTTTACTGAATAAAATTGAGGAAGAACTCAATAAATAGAATATAGAAAAGAAAAGGAGGAAAAACAATGTTAAAAAAGCTGCAACTTAAGAAACACGCGCTTACAGGTATTTCATTTATGCTGCCGCTGGTGGTGGCGTCCGGCTTGCTGATCGCAATCGGAAATATTTTCGGAGGAAATCCGAATACAATAACGGATTATAAGGCAGGATATAACATATGGCAGGCGGCTGTAACGCTCGGCGTTTACGGAATGTCGCTTCTTCCCGGGGTTATGGGTGCGGCAATCGCATATTCAATCGCCGACCGCCCCGGTATTGCGCCCGGCTTGCTGATGGGTATGATTGCTCAGAACATGGGCGCGGGCTTCCTCGGCGGTATGCTCGGCGGCTACCTTGCAGGTTATTTCGTTGAGCTTCTCAAAAAGCATCTCAAGGTTCCCAAGTGGGCGCAGGGGCTTATGCCGATGATGATTGTTCCGCTGCTTGCTTCAATAGTAATCGGTCTTGTAATGTTCTTCGTAATCGGCGGTCCGATTGCATGGGCGTCCGAAGCTCTTAAGAACTTCCTCACGAATATGCAGACGGGCTCGCGCGGAGTGTTTGGCGCAATAATGGGCGCAATGGCAGCGTTCGATTTCGGCGGCCCGGTCAACAAGGTTGCTTCGCTGTTTGCCGACGGTCTGCTTATGGACGGGGTTTACGGCCCTGAGGCTGTTAAGATTTGCGCTTCCATGATTCCCCCGTTCGGCGTTGCTCTTTCGTGGCTCATCAAAAGGTCAAGATATACTAAGAGCGAAACCGATAATATCAAAATTGCTTTCCCGATGGGAATATGCATGATAACCGAGGGCGTTATCCCGATTGCCGCGGTTGACCCCATCAGAGTTATTCTTTCGTGCTCTGTCGGCGCTGCTGTGGGTGGCTCGCTCATCATGCTGCTTAATGTCGGCTCAATGGTTCCCTCGGGCGGAATGTTCATTGTTCCGGCAATGATTAATCCGTGGGGCTTTATGATAGCTCTTATCTCCGGAACGATTGTGACTGCGCTTCTGCTTACGGTGCTTAAAAAGGACGCAAAGGAAGAGGACAGCGTTGTTCTTGACGAGGACGAGGAGGAGCTCGACCTTTCAAGCGTTAAAATAGGCTGATAATCTGCGGAAAGGAACTGACAAATGTACGTTTCAATGAAAAACATGCTCTCCGATGCGAATGCGAATAATTATGCCGTTATGGCGATAAACTGCTTCAATATCGAAACGGTGCGCAGCGTTATCCGCGCGGCGGAGGAGGAAAATGCGCCGATAATAATCAATATATTTCAGGATCATTTGCTCACGCACTGCGACAGCGAGCTTATCACCCCCGTTGTGAAAACGCTTGCAAGCCGCGCAAGCGTAAGCGTGGCGCTGAACTATGACCACGGACAGGAAAAAAAGTATCTTATCAAAGCGATTGACGACGGTTTTTCATCGGTTATGATTGACGCGTCACGGCTTGATTTCGAAAACAATATTGCAATGACAAAGGAAATTGCCGATTATGCACATGCGCACGGAGCAAGCGCCGAGGGGGAAATAGGCTGCCTCGGCGCAAGCGAGGGCGGCGAATTTACCGGTGAGTCAATGTATACCGACCCGAAGCAGGCAAAGGAATTTTTCGAGCGCACGGGAATTGACGCACTTGCAATATCAATCGGTACCTCGCACGGGAATTATCCCGAGGGAATGGTTCCGAAGTTTGACATTGAGCGCCTGCGCGAAATAAAGCGGCTGACAAACGCTCCGCTCGTGCTTCACGGCGGCAGCGGCTCGGGCGAGGAAAATATTTTAAACTCCGTCAAAAACGGAATCAATAAAATAAACGTCGGCTGTGATTTTATGAACGCAAACCGT
>CAJJUC010000077.1 GCA_905195005.1 uncultured Eubacteriales bacterium
ACAATATGGCTATTGCCATTCATGAATTCTTCCATAAGAAAGGGTTCTTCTATTTCCATACGCCTATCATTACAGGTTCCGACTGCGAAGGCGCCGGACAAATGTTTCAGGTCACTACGATGAACCTCTATGATTTGAAGAAAGATGAGAACGGTTCCATTATCTACGATGACGACTTCTTCGGAAAACAGGCAAGCCTGACGGTTTCCGGCCAGTTGGAAGGCGAGCTTGCGGCTACGGCACTGGGTGCTATCTATACGTTCGGACCCACGTTCCGCGCGGAAAACTCCAATACTCCCCGTCACTTGGCGGAGTTCTGGATGGTTGAGCCGGAAATCGCATTTGCCGACCTTAATGATGACGCGGAGCTTGCCGAGGATATGCTCAAGTTTATAATCAAGTATGTGCTTGACAATGCGCCCGAGGAAATGGCTTTCTTCAATAAGTTTATAGACACGGGGCTTATTGAACGCCTGAACGGCGTTATCAATTCCGATTTCGGGCGTGTCAGCTATACGGAAGCGGTTGAGCTGCTGAAAAAGAGCGGCGAAAAATTTGAATATCCCGTCGAATGGGGCATTGACCTTCAGACGGAGCATGAACGCTATCTCACGGAAAAGATATTCAAGCGCCCTGTGTTTGTTATGGATTATCCCAAGGAAATCAAGGCGTTTTATATGCGCCTGAACGATGACGGAAAAACGGTTGCCGCAATGGACTGCCTTGTTCCGGGCGTTGGTGAAATTATCGGCGGAAGTCAGCGCGAAGAGCGCCTTGATGTACTGACGGCAAGAATGAAAGAGCTCGGTCTTTCCGAAAAGGATTACTGGTGGTATCTTGATCTGCGCCGCTTCGGTTCGGCAACACATTCCGGCTTCGGTCTCGGATTTGAAAGAGCGCTTATGTACATTACGGGAATGCAGAATATACGTGACGTTATGAGCTTCCCGAGAACAACAGGCTCTGCGGAATTTTAAGAGGTGAGCCATGAATAAAGTTCTTAAATATGTTCTTATTGCCGCCGCAATATATTTCGCGGCAAAGCTTGCCGGTTTTTTCTGGTCGGCGGTAATTCTGCTTGCAATTTGCATTTTCATTGTCTATAACCGCCGCGCCGTTATCATGACAAGAATGGCAATGCGCGCGTATTATGGCGGCGATGTCAAAAAAGGCGAAAAGTGGTTTGAAAAGGCATATAAAACGGGCGAGATGACGCCCGAATGCAAGATTGCATATTCGTCATTCTGCCTGCGCGAAAATAAGTTCGAGCGCGGAAAAAAGCTGCTTAACAATGTAATCAATTCGCGATATTCAAGCGCGGAGGACAAGCTCGGCGCAAAGCACAATTTAGCTGTGCTTATCTGGCGCGAGGGTGACCTTGACGGCGCAATCGAGCTTATGGAGCAGGTGCATAAGCAAATGCCTGCGACCGCAACTTATGGCACACTCGGCGTTTTGTACCTTGAGCGGGCAAAAAAAACGGACGCACAGGCTGCGCTTGAATTTATGCTTGAAGCTTATGATTATAACTGCGATGATAAAACAATTGCCGATAACCTCGGGGAGCTTTATCTGATTCTCGGAGAAAATGAGAAAGCAAAAGAGGTTTATGATAAGCTTATGGAAAAAGAGCTTCAGACGCCTGTTCCGTATTACAATTACGGACGCGTGCTGAAAGCGCTCGGAGATAATGACGGCGCAAAGCAGCGCTTTGAAGAAGCGCTTACAAAACGCTTTACAAGCGTTATGACCGTAACGCGTGAGGCGGTTCAGACTGAATTGGACAGCATTAACTGATATAAATAAAATTACTGTGCAGCAGAGTTTGCCGCACAGTAATTTTATTTATTCGGCGCTGAGACAGAGGATAAAATCCTTTATTACAGCCGCTTTTACGGAATCCTTTTCGTAAACTGCGCCTATCGTTCGGAAAAGGGGAGGGTCAAGCGCAAGCGCCGTGACAAAATCCGCGCTTGCGGCAAGCGAAAGCCGCGGCAGAATTGAAATGCCGATTCCGTCCGCAGCCATGCCGATTATGGCGCTGTCATCATCAGCATGCACCGAAATTATGTCTTTGGGGCTGCTGCCGCGGACATATTTTTCAACTGCCTTGTCGGGCGGCATGATAAACACTCTGCCCGAAATATCTTCGCGCCGAAAAGCGCTCATTGCGCTGCCTCTTTTCGGAAGCACTGCAAGATACGGTTCGGTGAAAAGCTCTGTCCAAGCCCCGTCGCAGCGGTATATATCCTCACCGATTATAACATCGGCTTTTTTTTCGCGCAAAATTCCCGATAATGAGTTTACGACAATAATACTGATTTTAATGTCGGGATGCATATGTCTGAACCTTTTTGTTGCCTTCGAAAGAAGCCGCGCCGCAAGGCTTGAATATGTTGCAATCGTCAGCGCACTGCTGCCGCGCAGTTTTTTTGCGGCGGCAAAAAGCGAGCTTTCGGCGTCGGTGATTGCGCGCAGCTTTTCAATGACCTCCGCACAGTCGTTGTTTACTTCAATCCCCGAATGTGTTCGTTTTAAAATTTGTATTCCGAGCTCGTTTTCTATGCCGTCTGCAATATGGCTCATGGCAGACGGGGTGTACAGGTATTCCTCCGCAGCTTTGGAAAGACTTTTCAGTTCAATTGCGCGGAGCAGCATTTCAATCTTTTTAGTTTCCATAAATATTCTCCGACGTGTTGAAAATTTTTCACACCATCATTATAAAACGGATATTCACAAAAGTCAACACGGGTGATAGAATTATTTGAAAACGGAGGGATTGAAGTGCATAATAATGTAAAAGCAAGAGCGTACGGCGGATTAACTTTTGTCGTTTTTATATGGGGAATTTCGCCGCTTTTAACGCTGCGGCTGTACCGGTACTATTCGCCGGCGTTCCGCCTTTTTCTGGCGCAGCTTGTTTTGCTGCCGGCATATCTGCTTATCTCGGGCAGGCATCTGCGCGAAATTAACGCAAACTATATCCGCGTCGGAATGATTACAGGGCTTTTTCTTGCTTTGGCGGATATATGCCAAAAGATAGGACTTGCATACACAACGCCGTCACGCTATGCATTTTTGGAAAATCTTTCATGCATAACCGTGCCAGCGGTTTCATATTTCATAACAAAGAAAAAACCGCGGCGCAGCGCAGTGGCTGCGGCGGTCATATGCCTTTGCGGTGTGCTTGTGCTGAACGGAATATCCTTCCGGGGCTCCGCGTGGGGCATGGGGGAGCTGCTGTGCGCAGCGGCAGGTCTGTTTTACGGCGTCAACATCGCCGTAACCGGCGCATATGCAAAAAAATTCTTTGCGCCGCTTTATCTCGCAGTTCAGGTTGCGGTTGAGATTGCCGCTTCGGGAATAACCGTGCTTGTGCTGAACGCATGGGAAATTGCGGACAAAAACGGAACGCTTGTTCCTGCGGAAAAAATCATGTATTCGCTGAATCCGCGCCATCTGCTTTTTCTTGCATCGGTCACGCTTGTCAGCTCCGCCCTCTGCTGGACAGTGCGGACAAATTCCATGAAGCACGTTGAGGCGTCCGCAGTTGCCGTCATAATGCCATTCTCGGCGGTTATAACAAGCACGGCGTCAGTTATATGCGGAACCGAAAGGCTGACGGTTCGTCTTGTGCTCGGCGGCTTGATTTGCCTTGGGGCAATATTTATGTCAAGCCTTGGGGATATTAAAGGTAAGGCGCAAGACTGCGGCGCAGATTCTCCTCAGTGTTAATAAGGCGAAGCGCCAAATCACGCGAAAAATCGTTTGCGCTTTCATATTGATTCATATAGCGGTAAACCGTTTTTATCCCCATGTTGCAGCCGTCCGTTATAAGATCGGCAACGGTGCTGTCGGCTTCGTTCGCGGTAAGGCGGAAGCCCGTTTTGATTTTGCTCATTCCCTTTGCAATTGCGCCCGGCTCCTTGTCGCTTTCGCCGTACTCGTTCAGCTTGGCGTGCGCTTCCTCACCGAGCTTTACATGCTCGTTTCGGCTGTCCTTAAGAATATGCTCCAGCGTTGCACTGTCGATATGCGCGAGCACATCGTCAATTGCGGCAACGCCCATTTTAATTCCTGCGTCACATTCCTTTAAAAGCTTGATTGTATCCTTCAATGAAAACACCCCTTCGGAAACAGTTTTCCCGAAGGGGCAATTTTTATGACAAATTTTTTTTGAAAATATCAAGCGTTCCGTCCGGAGTGTCCATAAAGTAAGGACGGGCGATGTTTTCACCGTCAAAATCGGCGGCATGCCACCAAATTCCGACCTTGATTTTCTTGTATTTCGGCAGCGATTTAAACATATCCTCAATCCATGCCTTCTTATCCCCGCCGACGGAGGAGCATGAAAATTCGGTTATCATCATCGGCTTTTCATTGATTTTTTCGGCGCGCTTGTAAATCGGTTCGTAAATCTCATCAAAGGAACGCCAGATCTCGCCGTTATAGTATGTTCCCGTGTTGTAGCCCGTAAGCCCGTAAACATCGACATACTCATCGCCCGGATAGTAGAGCTGTTCATCGTTCCATTTGAAGCGCGGAAAGCTTTTTTCGTTCGGATTCCACACCCAAATTGCGTTGGTGCAGCCTGCCGCCTTAAACTTATTGTAAAGATAGCGGTACAGCTCAACATAAATCTGAGGGTCGCGCGAGGTATAGTAAGCGCTGTAATTACACCAGTCACAGTTCATTTCATTAAACGGGCGGAAAAGAACCGTCACGTCCTTATATTTGGCAATGAGCTTTGAATACTGACTGATAAACATTTCGTATTCGCCGCCCAGTATTTCATAAATCATGTTGGAGTCACTCACGCGCGAAAGCGGCGTTTGCAGCGTAAGCTCAATTGTTTTTCCTGTCTTGCGCGCATATTTGAAGTATTCTTCTATTTTTGCAACATAGTTTTTAACCTGTATCGCATATGCATTGGTATTAACGCCGTGTCTGTCGGGAAATTCGGTGTAAATAAGAAATGAACAGAATTTGTAATTCAGCGTGTTTTCAAATTCCTCCATTTTCGGGAAGCCGCCGTATTTTTCGGGTGCGAACATTCCCATCTTGAAGTCTGCATTGTCGGCAAAAAGATTGTTATAGGTTTTCTGCGCAGCCGGCGAAAGATGCGAAATACTGCTTGCCTTATATCCCTTTGTGTAAGCGTTTTCTTTCGGAACGGAGGGATCGAAGGTAACAAGGCTGTTTGCAATATCCATATAGCCGCCGCAAAGATAGAACGGTTTGTCCGCGGTGAAGAAAAACGTGTATGTCCGCGAGCCAATCATCATATCAACGCAGGCATAATGGCATTTGTCGTTCTTCACCTTTGAGAGCGCCTTGCGTGACCATTGGATAACGCGGACGGTGTATTTCCCGTTTTTTGTGGTTTCGTTACTTTCAATGGTGTGATCGGATTTATTTTCAATGAATTTGTTTGAATACTCGAGATAGGACTGCCTGTCAGAATATCCTGTGAAGGTTTCCTTGAAAATGCGCAGCGTGCGGTGTCCGTCGGTAAATTTTGTGCCGACATCCGACATTGACGTGTCAATTGACATAGTGCGCGGAAGCTTGATTGTATATCCGTCAACATAATTTGTGAAATTTATTGAGCCGTCGGCATTCACGGAGGACGAGCTCATTTTGTCCTGCGGAAGCATTTCGTCATTTTCGGCTTTCGGCGGATTTTCGTCATCGGGAATAACGGATGCGTCCATCCATATCGGTGCGGAAAGCACCCTTTGATTTATTTCCGCAAATGCGGCTGACGCATATCCCGCCGTCATAAATGCGGCACACAGTCCTGCAAAAAAACGTTTCATAATTTTAATTCCTCGCTATAAAAGTTTTCCCTATTAATATATCATATATTAAAGGGAAAATCCATAGAAATTTTATTAAATATTTTCTTTTTTTCAGCGGCAGTGCAAAAAATGTTGTAATCTGCGGACGAATACTGTATAATTATATGGAATAAGTGCAAGGGATGATTGTATGGCAGGATTGGGAACGGTAATAAATGCGGCGGCGGTAATTTTGGGGGCGCTTATCGGATTGCTTCTGAAAAAAGCGATTCCCGAAGGAATGAAAAAATCTATTGTTCAGGCGCTTTCGCTTGCCACGGTTGCAATCGGTCTTATCGGCGTTGTGACTGCGGCGTGCACGGTTAAGGACGGCGCAGTTGAAAGCAAATATTCGCTCCTGATGGTGATTTCCATTGCTGTGGGAACATTTGTCGGCGCGCTGTGCGATATGGAAGCGCGGCTTGACAGGCTCGGTGAAATCATGCAGAAAAAGTTTTCCTCCGGCAGCTCAATGTTTGCCGAGGGGTTTGTAACGGCGTCGCTCGTGTTCTGCATCGGTTCAATGGCAATTCTCGGATCACTTCGGGACGGAATATATCACGACCCTACAATCCTTATCACAAAGGGGATGATTGACGGCGTTATGTCGGTCATTTTTGCATCAACGCTCGGAGTCGGGGTGGTGTTTTCCGCGGCGACGGTTGTACTTTATCAGGGAATAATCACAGCCTGCGCGTCACTGCTTGCGCCGCTGCTGACGGAGGCGGTCATCGCGCAGCTGTCGCTTGTGGGAAGCATTCTGATTATCGGAATCGGGCTGAATCTTCTGTACGAACCTAAGCTTAAGCTTGCGAATATGCTGCCATCGGTTTTTGTGCCGCTTGTCTGGTACATAATCCGATCGGTGATTAAATAATATAAAGCCGCGTAAATGCGGCGGAACGGAGTTAAAATGAAAAGATGCGGCGGAGTGCTTATGCACATATCATCGGTTCCCGGCAAATACGGGATCGGAACACTCGGTAAGGAGGCTTACCGCTTTGCGGACTTTCTTGCCGGGTGCGGCTTCGGGGCTTGGCAGGTGCTGCCGATTTGCCCGTGCGACAGGTATAATTCACCATATTCGGGCAGCAGCGCATTTGCCGGGAATGTGTTTCTCATTGACCCGGAGCTGCTTTTTTATGACGGCTTGATTACGGCGGAGGAGCTTGAAGCATGCGTGTGCGGAGATGTATATTCGGTGCAGTATGACTTTTTACATGAAAGCCGTCCGAGGATTTTCAGAAATGCCTTTCGAAGAGCGGATGGCGCACTGCTTGATGCGGTGCGGAAGTTCATGCAGAATGAAAGAGGCATGTACGATTATGCATTTTTCTGCGCGCTGAAGGAGAATTTCGGGGGGCGCGCATGGTACGAATGGACGGACGGGCTGAAATTCAGGGAAAAATCCGCAATGGAGGCTGCAGAGCATGAGCTTGGAGATGAAATTTTGTATCATGCGTTTTTGCAGTATGAATTTTATCGCCAGTGGGGCATGCTGAAAAAGCATGCCAATGAAAAAGGCGTCGGAATAATCGGAGATATGCCGATATACCTTTCGCGCGACAGTGCGGAGGTTTGGGCAAATCCGAAGCTGTTTTCGCTTGACGGGGATATGGAGCTTGTGAAATGTGCCGGAGTGCCGCCGGATTATTTCTGCGCGGACGGGCAGAAATGGGGGAATCCGCTCTATGACTGGGCAGAGCTCGAAGCGGACGGCTACAGCTTGTGGATTGACAGGCTGCGCGCAGCGGAAAAGCATTTCGATGCGGTGCGCATTGACCATTTCCGCGCGTTCGCGTCATACTGGGAAATTCCTGCCGATAAAAGCGCAAAATGCGGAGAATGGGTCAAAGGACCCGGAATGAAATTTTTTGATGAAGTAAAGAAACAGTGCCCCGGACTTGAAATTATTGCCGAGGATCTCGGTGAAATAGATGATGAAGTCCGTGCGCTCATCAGAAAAACGGGCTTTCCGGGAATGGGTGTTATACAGTTTGCCTTTATTTCCGATGATGACAGCACGCATCTTCCGCATAACTATTCAACAAAAACAATCGGTTATACCGGCACGCATGATAACAACACCATTTTGGGCTGGCTTTGGGAATCGGACGAAAGCAGCCGCAGATATGCGCTTGATTACTGTGGATTTTCCGGCGACTGGGGAGAGGGCGGTCCGCGCGGCGGCGTTATCCGCTCAATCATCAGAACGCTTTGGCGCTCGTCCGCAATATGTGCAATTGTTCCCGTGCAGGATTTGTGCGGTTTCGGCGGTGACACGCGCATGAACCGCCCCGGAATTGCCGGGGGCAACTGGGAATTTCGCCTGACAGAGAGCGCCATGGGTGATATTGACGGAGAGTTTTACAAAGGGCTTAACCGTCTTTACAAGCGTGATGCGATGAACGACTTCGGAAAGGAGAACGGCAATGTTTAAAAATCTCCGTGCCGATATTTTCCTTGACAGTATTCTTGACGTTACTCCGCAGCTTTTGGAGCAGCATGGCGCGCGCGGACTGATTCTCGATATTGACAACACGCTTATCGGGCACGATGTTCCGATTCCCGATGAAACGGTGCTTAGGCATCTTCGGACGCTTGAGGAAAACGGAATCAAGCTGTGCGTTGTGTCGAACAACAATGCGGCGCGAGTTTCATCGTTCAGCGAAAAAATCGGTGTAAAATACTATACGGCGGATGCATTGAAGCCGAAAAAGGCGGGATACATTCGTGCGTCGCAGTCTATGGGGCTGCCGCTTTCGGAAATTGCCGCCGTCGGCGATCAGGTGTTCACAGATGTTTGGGGGGCAAAGCGCGCAGGCTGCTGTGCGATACTTACAAAGCCGCTTCATAGCGGCGGAGAGGGCTTTTTCATCGCATTGAAGCGCATATTTGAAAAGCCGTTCAGAAATTGAGGAGGATGAAAAAATGAAAAAAATTATAGCTGTTTTGGGAACTGCCGCGGCAATTTTTGCGGCGCAGACAGTAGGAGCAGTAGATGTGTTCGTGAATAGCGTTCCCGTCGGATTTAACGATTCTGTCGGATATCCGTTTATCGAAAATGGGAGAACGCTCGTTCCTCTGCGTGCGTCTATGGAAGCGCTCGGCGCGGAGGTATCGTGGGACGGGGCGAATAATACCGCCGTTGTAAGAAAAGGGACAACAACCGTTGCATGCGTTATCGGGGAAAACTGCGTTTACCGCAACGGGACGAAAATAGTAAACGACGCGGCGGCAGTTATTCGCGGCAGCCGCACGTATCTGCCGATAAGAGTTGTTGCGGAAGCGCTCGACGCGGAGGTTCTGTGGGACGGAAACGTGCGCATAACAAGCGGCGCAGCCGGAAATCTTATATACAGCATTGAAAACAGCGGCAGTCATGTTTCGCCGGCAGAGCTTTGGAAGCTTTGGGATTCCGCGCTGCTTCAAAAGGCAAGCGCGGATTATAACGCGGCGATTGAAACCATAAAACGGATTGCACCCGATTTTATCGCCGCAAACGATGGCAACAGCAACGCCATGCTTTACAAGCATCTCGGAGAGTGTTACAGTGAGCTGAACTTATCAGCGGAGGCTTCGGCATGCTTTGCGCGCGAGGCGCAATTCTGGACGCAGATGGGGAAGACGCAGGAAACAATTGACGCAAACCGTCGCAGCGGTCTTATATCGTCAGGTGTTCAGATGTATGCAAAAACAGACAGAGCGGAATACGCGCCGCAGACAAAGCAGGGTAAGTTTGCGTCAGCTCGCGGAATCTATCTCGGCGCATATGCCGAGGGTGATCCGGCAGTTCATAATGCAGCAACGGGAAATCCGTTTTACATGAACGCCTTCCCCGATCTTGCAGGGCGCGATATGGCAAGTTATTTGCTCTATCTTCCCGACAGCAAGCCGCTTTCGACATACCAAAGCCATATAGAAGCGGCAAAGCAAAGGAACAAAATTTTGCAGATAGCGGTTGAACCGTCAAGCCTTTCCGCGATAACGGAAAATGATTCACGCTATGTTAAGCTTGCGCAGGATATGGAACAGAGCGGTGCGAAATTCCTTGTGCGGCTTGCGTGTGAAATGAACGAGGAGAGTTGCCCGTGGTACACAACCGACTATAATCTGTATATCCGGAAGTTCCGCATAATGGCAAGCATTTTCCATACATATGCGCCGAACAGCGCAGCTGTTGTCTGGTCACCGAACTTCTATCCGTCGGACAATATTTCACTTTACTATCCCGGTGATGAATATGTCGATTATGTCGGAATATCGTCATACAAAAATCATCAGCCCGAAACGGACCCTCTCGGGCAAAACGTTGACCGCAGCCGCTGGAGTGACCAGCTTGATACGATTTGCGGACTGTACGGATATAAAAAGCCGATTATCGTTTCCGAGGGTGCAGCGTCATACATGGATTATAACACATGGGGAGATATAACGCCTTTTGCATCGTCTCAGCTTTATGATTTCCTTGCATATCTTCCGATAAAATATCCGCAGGTGAAAGCCTTTTATATCTATGACCATGACAGGGAGCGTTACCGCTTCAGTCTGTCCTCAAATTCAGAGTACCTGTCGGCATACAGACGCGGAATCGCATCGCAGAGTTATCTTTCCGAGCCGAATACGGACGCAGGCTTTGAATATTACGAGCTTGGAACAAACGCCGCCATTCCGGCATCGGTAAATGAAATTTCGGCGTATATAAAGACGGTTAAAAACGACATAGCGTACGTTGTCTACCGCATAAACGGAGCGGATTGCGCAACAGCTTACGCAGCGCCGTTTTCCGCAGCGGTAGATTTTTCGCCGTACGCCGGTCAGTCGGTTAATCTGACCGCGCTTGCCTTTGATTCATCGGGCGCAATTGCCGCGCAAAAAACATACAGAATTAATGTCAGATAAATATGAGAAAAGCAGAACCGTGGGTTCTGCTTTTCTCATGATAGGATAAACAAAAATTAGGAATTGTCTGATTATTTGGGCTGCTTGCCGATGTATGCAAGGATACCGCCGTCAACGTACAGAACATGTCCGTTAACGAAGTTTGAAGCATCGGACGCAAGGAACACTGCCGGACCTGCAAGATCCTCGGGCGTTCCCCAGCGAGCTGCCGGAGTTTTTGCAATGATGAACGAATCAAACGGATGACGGCTGCCGTCGGGCTGCTTTTCGCGGAGCGGAGCAGTCTGCGGTGTTGCGATATATCCCGGTCCGATACCGTTGCACTGAATGTTGAATTCGCCGTACTCGGAAGCAATATTTTTTGTGAGCATTTTAAGCCCGCCCTTTGCTGCGGCATATGCCGAAACGGTTTCTCTTCCAAGCTCGCTCATCATGGAGCAGATGTTGATAATTTTGCCGTGACCCTTCTTAA
>CAJJUC010000078.1 GCA_905195005.1 uncultured Eubacteriales bacterium
CGAGGAATTCTGAGTGGGACGCGGAGATTTAGTTATAGTGCGGTAAAGAAATATATCGTTGGCTAAAGTGAGCTTGAGCTCTCCTGAATATTGCCTCGCGTCAGGCTGCGGCCGCACGCTTTTAAGCTTGCTCTTCATACTGCCCGTAACTATCAGCGCAGCAATCAGCCCGACAATCAGGCTGCCTGCTATCAGAATCAGCAGATTAGATTTCTCCTGCTCTTCCAAATTTTCAGCCGGCCTGTTGTCAACGTCAAAGGGCGCGTCCTGCTCCGCCTGGTCTAAATAATCGTCCGTCAGCGACAAAAAGCGTTCAAACGCCGAATAATAGCTCCCCCGGCTTAAATAAGGCACCATTTGACTGCTGATATAATCCAGGCCGTAATCTGTAAAAACCCTCTGCCCGCGGCCCGATGTGGAAATAGCCCAATCCCGGTATTCCATGCTGATAAGCAGGAGTATGCCGTCATAATCCTCCCCGTAGCCGTATCCGTTATAATCAAAATAATCGTCCGCATATTCCTCCGGAGTTTTACCCTCCAGCGAATCAACCGTAACAATAACGGCGTCAAATTGATATTTTCGTGCAAGTTCCTCTATCTGTCCGCGCAGCATCTGCTCCTGGCTCTCATCCAGCAGCCCGGCCATATCCTGTATCCTGTCTGCTCCGGCGGCATAAACGGAGGGAATGAATAAAATCAGCAGCGCCGCAAGCAGGGCCAAATATTTTTTCATAATATCCCTCCCAGCAGCATTATAAGCGCGGCGGCGGCCGCTCCCCCGGCAAACACGCCCGCAAACCATCGCCAATAGGCGCCCTTATCCATGGGAAGATCTCCTATAAATTTGCCCGTCTGCCCGTTCATGGCGAAAGTATAGATTTTGCCCTGGTAAACGCTGTTCAGCAGCCATACGGGCAGCAGCGCGTATCGGACATGCCCGTCTGAAAAATTAACTGAAAGCTGTTCGGGCACGCATGTCGCGTAGCCCGTAACTGTGCCGGCCAATACGCTTTGAGCGCTGTTTTTTATGCGCTGATTGGCCCTTTCTATGCATGCGTCCGAGCCCATATCATATTTATCGGCCAGATATCCGGCCAGATAAGCGGTCTTAAAATCCACGGCCTCCTTAAAGTCAAAAGGCTCCAGCGCCTCCATAATGGAATCGTCCATTTTACTGGAGCCGTCCACGGGCACGCCGTAAAAATCCATGGAGCCGTCCCGGAAAATCCGGAAATGCAAAGTTTCAGTGTAATTATATTTGCTGTCGCTCCAAAAGCGCACCTTGGTCCCCTTAAATCTGCCCGACGCCTGCGCATTGCAGTCAAACAGCCAGAAGGGCACATAAATTCCCTTAATTTCTTCAATATGATTCTCGCTCTTAAACGCCTTAGGCAGCAGCCGCTTACCTTTAAGATGCCTGGCCAGAGCGTTCTTGGCCGCTTGTTTATTCAATTTAAAGGGAATCACCAAATCAGGCTTAAGCATGCCCGAAAGGCGGGATTTAATCACAATGGAACTGCCGCAGTAAGGGCAGCTTAAAGAAGCGGTATTCTCATCCGCAACTATCTCTCCTCCGCAGGAGGAACAGCAGAAAACCGCCATATTTTCAGCGTCTTCCCATTCCTCCGATGGGCCGCTGCTCCATTCCTGTTTATCCTCGCAATGTTTATTCAGCTCGCTTTGATATGCTTTTAAATCTTCAGTATTAAATTCAGTATCGCAATACGGGCATTTTAATTTCTGCAAATTAGGATCAAACGCCAGGCTGCCCCCGCAGCACGGGCATTCAAATTCCATTGTGTCCGCCATAATCCTCCTCCAAGAAATCTTTCCGCCGTTCCTTTTTAACCGCGCGCGTATATTCAAAGCGCGCGCAGGCCTGCCGGGCGGGAAAAATATTTATTTTCGTTGCGCAGCCTGCAATTCCGCTTGCTTATTTAACGTCGTCCTCGTCAAACTTATCGCCGCATTCAGGACAGAATTTGGGCGGATGCGCCGGATCTTCCGGCTCCCAGCCGCATTTATCGCATTTATACAAAAGCGCTCCCTGCGGCTTTTTCTGACCGCATTCAGAACAGAACTTGCCCTTATTCACCGCTCCGCAGGAACAAATCCACCCTTCCTGAGGTTTGCCGGCGCCGCATTCGGAGCAGAATTTGCCATTATTGGCCGCGCCGCAGGAGCAAACCCAGCCCGCTCCCTTTGAAGCCGGCTGAGCCTCCTTATCCGGCTGAGGACGCGCCTGTTCCCCCGCTTTTCCCATATTGAATAAATCCTGCGCGTTGGCGCCGCCTGCCTGCTGGGCCATGCCCAGCCCCATAAAGCCCATCATTGCGCCTCCCTCGTTTTGAGCAGCCGCGCGCATAGCGTCCGACTGCGCGCCTATAAGGGTGGCCGCCGCCATATTGGGATCCCGCATAACTGCGCTCTTCTGGAGCTGCTTGATCATCTCTTCGTCCTCTTTTGAGGCGGTAACAGAATTAATTCCGAAAGAAGCAACCTCTATGCCCCTTAATTCCTTCCATTTCTCAGACAGCACTCCGTTAAGCGCCTGAGCCATTTCCATTGTATGCCCCGGCAAAGCGCTGTATCTCACACCCATAGCCGAAATCTGCGCAAAAGCAGGCTGAAGAGCGGTAAGCAGCTCGGTCTTAAGCATGCTGTCTATTTCCGAACGGTTATAACTATGCTGAACGTTGCCGCATACGTTGGTATAAAAAAGCAGAGGATTAGTTATTTTATAAGAATATTCGCCGTTGCATCTTATAGAAATATCTATATCCAGCCCTATATTATTATCCACCACCCTAAAGGGCACGGGGCTGGCTGTGCCGTATTTATTTCCCACTATTTCCTTGGTGTTAAAATAATAAACTCTCTGATCCTTGCCCGTATCGCCGCCGAAGGTGAAGCGCTTTCCTATCTGCGCAAAGGTTTTTTTAATTTCCTCGCCGAGGTTTCCGCAGAAAATGCTCGGCTCGGTTGAAGAATCGTAAACGAACTCGCCCGCTTCATCGCAAAATTCAACGATTTTGCCCGATTCAACAATAATCATGCCCTGCCCCTCGTTCACTGCTATAACGGAGCCGTTCGAGATTATATTATCCTCGCCCTTTTTGTTTGAGCTTCTGCCGCCCGTCTTTTTCTCGCCTTTAATAATGATTGTGTCAGCTTCCATACTGTCGCAGTAAAAAAATTCGCGCCACTGGTCGGCAAGAACGCCGCCGACTGCGCCTGCCGCCGCCTTAATCAAACCCATTTATATCAATCCTTTCCTTATAATACATTAATAGCTTCCGTCTCTGCCGCCGTGCGTTTTGCCCGATGATGATTGGTGCGCAGTGGTTTCGGTCGGCTTCGGCTTTTCTCTTTTCGTAACGGTGCTGTAAAGGAAAATATCCTTTGACCGCTTTATATCCATGCTTCCCTTTTTAACATAATTTGCGGCATAGTCGTCCTTTACGGCGGTGTGCATTTTGGAAAGCTTTATCCGCGTTGCCGCAAATGCAATGATAAGCGGAATAATCAGTCCGCAAAGAAGGACAATCATATTATGCGCCGTTGTGTCTTCCTCCGCAGGTGTGCCGTCCTCGGCGGCTGCGTCGTCTGCGGAATTTTCGCCGGTCGGGTCGTCAAGAATTTCCTGCACGCACTCGGCATAAACGCTGACAGCCGACGAATAATCGTTTTCCTTTAAATATGCAAGCACGTTATCCTCGATATATTCAAGGTTTGCGTCATAGAAAATATCGAGTGCAGAGCCGCATGTTGTAATGCAGTAATTCCTCGGGTCGGCGGAAATATACAAAAGTATTCCGTCCGCACCCGCTCCGCTGCCGTAGCCCTTGCTGTCGTAAATATCATCGGCGGTCTGTTCGGCGCTTTCGCCGCTCATTTTCTCCTCCGTGTAAACGGCGATATCAATATCATACGCATCGCGAAGCTCGGAAATATACTGCGAAAGCTCCTCCGCATCCGCCGCGGATAGAAGTGCGGCATTGTCGCAAATCGGGTCGTTGTCAAATGCACACGCGGGAATGCAAAGCGCAAAAATAAGTGTTATTGTCAAAAGTAATTTTTTCATTTCTCCGCCCCCTTATTTAAGTAAAAGCAGCACAATGACCGCCGCCGCGGCATATGCAATTCCGAGGGTTTTAAGAAAAAACATTCTTTTTTTGCGCTTGTCAACGGGGTAATCCCCGGCAACCTTGCCCGTCTGTCCGTTGATTGCATAGCGATAGGATTTGTCGCCGTATTTAATATTCAGCATCCATATCGGGAGAAGCGCATAGCGAATCTTGCCGCCGGAAAAGCCGATATAGGAGCTTGCAGTTTCAACGGCGGAATATCCGCCCGTTGTGGAGCGGAACATTTCTTCCGTTGAGCGCTTAACGCGTTCGTTTGCGCGCTGCTTGCGCTCCTCCGCCGAAATATCGTACTTTTCTGCAAGAAATCCCGAAATATAGCCCGGGGCAAAGTCAACAGCCTCGCTGCAATCGAAAGGTTCAACCGCTTCGATATATGTATCATCCGTTTTTTTCGAAGCGTCCGCCGGGATATTTTCAAATCCGATGCTTCCGCTGCGGATAAGGCGGAAATGGTCGATTTTTGTATAATCATAGCGCGAATCGCTCCAATGGCTGACCTGCTGCGCGTTATAGCTTATGTCGGCTTCACAGTCGCAGTCGAACATCCAGAACGGAACATAAACGCCCGACATTTCTTCGATTTTCTTCCTGTTTTTGAACGCATTGGGCAGAAACGGCGCTTTCTTACAGGCGTTTTCGAACGCCTCCATTGCGCTTTTTTTGTCCGTTTTGAACGGAACGATATAATCGGGGCGCGCTGCGCCCTCAAACTTTCCCTGAACTATGGTTGAATTTCCGCAATAGGGGCAAACGGTTGCGCTCATTGAATCGTCACCGGTTATTTCTGCGCCGCACGACGGGCATGTATAGCTTGCAAAGCCTCCCTGCTCGGCTTCGGAAAACGAGCGCGGCTCATAATTATCCCAGTCATAGTGCGATTTTTTGTTTTCGCCCTCAAGCTGCTGCATTGTTTCGGCGGAAAAATCGTTTCCGCAGGATTTGCAGTGCATGTTCTGCGTTTTTCCGTCAAAGCTCAGCGGCGAGCCGCAGCACGGGCATTTGTAATTCTGTACTGTTTCCGTAACAACACACTTCCTCACCTTTTATATGCATTATATATATCACGCTTTGAAACGCCGCGGTCCTTCGCCGCAGCCTTGATTGCGTCCTTTTCGGTCATGCCTTGGGAAAGATATGCCGCAATATGCTCCGCAACGGACATTTCCGCCCATTTGCGCTCATTTTCTTCCTTTATCTCATCGGGATTTTTCCCCTCGACAACCAGAACGAATTCACCGCGCGGCGGATTTTCCGCATAATATGCGGCGGCTTCCTCCAGCGTTGTGCGGCGGATTTCCTCATGAAGCTTCGTCAGCTCGCGGCAGAGCGCAATTTTCCTGCTGCCGAAATACTTTCCCATGTCGCGCAGCGTTGCATTAAGCTTATGCGGCGCTTCGTAGAAAATCATGGTGCGTTCCTCGTTTTTCAGCTTTTCAAGCATTTCCGCTCTGCCGTGCTTATTGACCGTCAGAAAGCCCTCAAACGCAAATCTGCCGGTTGAAAGTCCGCTTGATATAAGCGCATTTATCCCTGCAACCGCTCCGGGAACCGGCACAACATCCACCCCGTGCTCGGCGCAAAGCCGCACAAGATCCTCCCCGGGGTCGCTGATTGCCGGTGTTCCGGCATCGCTCACAAGCGCAATATTTTTTCCGTTTTTCATTTCGTTTATCAGATATTCGCCCTTTTCGCGCCTGTTATGCTCGAAATAGCTCGTCAGCGGCTTTTCGATTTCCAGATGATTCAGGAGCTGAAGCGTTCGGCGCGTGTCCTCCGCGGCGATAAGGTCAACGCTTTTCAGAACCTCAACGCAGCGGTATGTAATATCACCGAGATTTCCTATCGGTGTTGCACAAAGATATAGCTTTCCGTTCATGTTTTACCTCATTTCAGGGACTGAATGTAATTGCCGTCACTGTCGTACATAAACAGCGGTTTTTCAAGCTTGAGAAACGGTTTTCCGCCCTCCGCGCCCTCAATCAGAATGAGTGACGCCGCTTTTTCGGCTGACGGATAAACAATCTGCAGCCGTTTCGGCTCAATCCCGTATTTGCGGAAGGTTGAAACAACATCGCACATTCTGTCGGCGCGGTGAACCATAAAAAGCTTGCCGCACGGCTTTAAAACCGCCTTGCTCATTTTAACAACATCGTTAAGCGTGCAGGCGATTTCATGGCGCGCAACCGCAAGCTTATCCTTCGGATTCACAAGTCCGCCGCCGAAATTCATATAAGGCGGATTGCACGTAACGGCGTCGAACGCATGCCGCCCGTATATTTCGGCGCAGCTTTTCAAATCGCCGCAGGTGACGCGGATTTTATCCTCAAGTCCGTTCAAAAGCATTGTTCTTTTTGCCATGTCCGCAACCTCGGGAACAATTTCGATTGCTTCCTCAGCCTCCAAATCGTTCAAGCCCCAAAGCAGCACCGGGATAATTCCCGTGCCGGTGCACATATCGAGCACGCGCGCGCCTTTTTTCGGCGCGGCAAAGCGCGCCAGCAGCACCGCGTCGCTCCCGAAGCAGAACCCGTCCTTATTCTGAATAACCTTATATCCCTTTAAGCCGAGATCCTCGACCTTTTCATATTCGTAAACCAACTGATTTTTCACTCCACATAAATCATAACCACCCGTAAAACGGGTGGTTATGATTCCGATTATTCTGCAGGATTGGGAGCGCCAACGGGGCATGTTCCGGCGCAGGCTCCGCATTCGATGCACTGATCCGCGTCAATCACGTATTTGCCGTCACCCTCGGAAATACAGCCAACGGGACATTCGCCCGCGCAAGCGCCGCAGCTGATGCAATCATCATTGATGATATAAGCCATGTTTAACACCTCTTTCATAAATTATATTTTCATTGTAGCATAAAAAATACAAATTTCAATACTTTTTTGCAATTTTTTAGCTGTCAGCAAATGGGAGTCCCCTCCGGTATGGAATCGTCAACGAAAACGACCTTGCAGCCGCAGGCATTGTTCGTTCCGGCAAGCAGCATTCCGTTGCTTGTAACGCCGGTGAAGCGCGCCGGCTTAAGGTTTGCAACAACGATAATTTTTTTCCCGACAAGCTCGTCAATTGTGTAATCGTGCTTAATGCTCGAAACGATAACGCGCTCGTCAAGCCCGTCCGAAAGGGTGAGCTTTAAGCAGTTGTGCGATTTTCTTATCTCGCTTGCTTTAAGAATTTTGCACACGCGCAAATCGATTTTTGAGAACATATCTATATCGATTTCTTCCTTAATCGGCTTAACCTCGTCGGGTTCGCCGTAAACGCGTTCTTCCTTTTTCTCCTCCTCGGGAGCTTCCTCCTTGGGCGGATTTTTCTCCTCCTCGGTCATCGGCGTTGAAAAGTCGAGCAATTTAAGGTAGCTTTCCTTATCAACCGCAAAAAGGAACAAATAAAGGCGCGGTCCTTTTTCCTTATCGATAAGCAATTTATAAACATTTTTGAAAAACGCGCCCTGAAGCTTTTTCAGCTGCTTTTCATCCGTTATATCGCTGTGAACGCGCTTCGGAATTGCATAAAGCTCACTGTTCAGCTCGTCAAGCGTATATCCGTCAGTGTGAAGATACTTACACAGAAGCCGGATTTCTTCCTTTTCTTCCTCGGAAAATCCGTTGTAAAGCTCCCACGCGCGGAGTGTACGCAGTCTGTTCACGTTTTCGGGGGCGCACTGCTCAAGCCAGAAGCGCGCGCGCTCAAGTCTGTCTGCAAAATCTTCATATTTATAAGGAGTGCCGATTTTTTCGAACACAATTTCAAGCATGGGCACATTGAAATTAACAACCGAGCCGAGCTGAACCAAAAGCCCCATCGGAACGGTTTTCAGCTTTCTGTCACCGACGGCTGTGTTATACATAATTGCCGACGTATGCTCGTCCGCGTTGCCGGAGATATATTCGTTATACATTTTGTCGAACTCAAAATACTGGCGGAGGATTCCGTCATCAAAGCAGAAATCGAATGCCTTAAGCGGCTCGGTTTTGGAATAAAGCCAAAGAATAATTTCGGGCTGATAAAGCTTAAGAAGTGTTTCCGGTGTGAGATTCAACCCGGAAGAGCCCGACATTTTCCCCGTTGTTCCTTTGATGCCTATAAACTCATAGCCCTGAAACACGGGTGCGTCATAGCCGAAAATCTTTTTCGAAACATCCTTGCTGGTGTCATAGCTGCCGTTTTTCGCCGCATGATCCTTTCCGCCCGGCTCAAAGTCAACACCCTCGTACATCCAGCGCATCGGCCAGTCAACCTTCCATGCAAGCTTGCAGTTAAAGTCGCGCGTGAAGTCAAATGTGCCGCTGTGACCGCATTTGCAGTGATACTGCGCAACCGTGCAGTCGTCGGAAAGCGAATCGATTGTTGTGGTATCGCGCCCGCATTCGGGGCAGTAAATGCTCACGGGGTAGTATGCCTCGCGCTCGCCCTCCTGCGCCGTCTGCGTGCGGTGGCTGTCAAGAATATCGAAAATCTCGCCGCGCTTTTTGAGGGCAAGCAGGATATAATCAACATATTTTCCGCTTCTGTACATTTCCGCCTGGTGACGGTAGTCCATATCCATTCCGAATTTCACAACGGCGCTTTCAAACTCCTGCTCGAAATACTCGGCATATGTTTTTGCGCCGGGGTTGTCGCTGAACGGATTTTTCACGTCGACGTACGGCATTCCAATATATTTTTCCATATCCCCGTCAACCTTTGCAACGTTCACGGGAATTTTTCTCAGTCTGTCAAATTCATCCCACGAAAAGAGCAGCTTTGCCTTTTTGCCCATTTTGCGCAGTGCGCGCACAACGAAACAGCTCGTTGCCACATCGCGGAAATTGCCGATGTGAATCGAGCCCGACGGACTTATTCCCGCCGCGCAGACATATTCTTCCTTATCGGGGTTGCGCTGTATAATCTTATTTGCGATTTCTTCCGACCAATGCATTTATTCATCATCCTTTTTATGAGTTACATTCTTTCCTATTATACCTTGCCGCACCGCGTTTGTCAATAGCTTTAAACCCTATTGAGTATTATCAAACCGCGGTAATTCCGGAAAATCAAAAATTTGGTTTTTTTGCAAAAAACTATTGCATTTAAAAAAGCACTATGATATAATTTAAACGTAATAAATGAAAGAGGGAGATAACAATGGTACAGCAAGCATCAAATGGGCAAGACTTGTATAAAATGCGTCTGTTGTTATATTCCTATGTCCGCAATAAATAAACCGAAGAATATAAATGCTGATGCGCAACGTGCAAGCCGGCTTCTTTGATTACAAGGAATCGGTTTGTGAGTTTTTCTATTTATTGAAAGGAGATCAGTTATGAAAAAAACATATTGGGCTCTTACTGCTTTATGTAACCGTATTCTGTACATTATCACAATCAACCGTTTCTGCCGAAAATTATTTTTCGGCAGAAACAATCCCGTTTAATGTATCCGTCAATGACGTTGTATTTACCGAAACAGATTTAGAATATCCTGTTTTTGTAAGGCGTGAGCTTGAATACCCCGTATTTTTCAGACAGGGAATAATATATATTCCACTGACATATTTTAATTTAAATTTGTTGGGAATCAACATTGAAATCAAAGATAATACTGTTGAGATTCATAAAAATACAAACTTACTTCCGAGGGAGTACAGCACCGTCAGGAAAAAAGACGACAGTATTGAATTATGGCGTTTATCCCCGTTTGATATAAAAACAGAGGGCAAAATGTACACAGACGCGGACAGCCATCCTTTTATGTTTTATAAAAACATTTTATACATGCCGCTGACGTGGGAAATCATGACGGATTTCGGTTGGTATCATACTTTTGACGGAGAAGACTTTAAGCTGTATACTGACACGTATGCATATACTGCAAACGGAGATTCTTATATTTTTAAAGATGAGGAGGGCAGAACTGCATATTGCTCAGTAAGCAACTATACGTACTATAAAAACGGCGATATTACGGTAACGCTTTCGACAAAAGGAAACCGGTGGGGACCGAATCCGTCTAATCTTATCATACGAAAGAAAGGTAATGAAATAAAGATTTCGGGCTATTCGGGATACTACCAGAAAAACGGACCGTTGTTTTATGTTGAAGACGGATATGTTTACACAGTGCATTATGATGACCCGGATGAGCGTAATCCGCGTAAGTGCAAAGTAAATATCGAAACCGGAGATATCATCTATTTAGATTCTCAAAATTGAAATAATTTCCCGACAAATTGTTTGACAAACGCGCCGTATTGATGTAAAATGATTCTATATATACAATGCAATTACGGCAAAGGGGTTGTTTGGATGAATAATCAGGATAAGACAATGGATAAAATCGTTGCGCTTTGCAAAAGCCGCGGCTATGTTTACGCAGGAAGCGAAATTTACGGCGGTCTTGCAAACACTTGGGATTACGGTCCGCTCGGCGTTGAATACAAAAACAACGTTAAGCGCGCATGGTGGAAAAAATTTGTGCAGCAAAGTCCGTACAATGTCGGGCTTGACAGCGCAATACTCATGAATCCGCAGACATGGGTTGCAAGCGGTCATGTAGGCGGCTTTTCCGACCCTCTGATGGACTGCAAGTCCTGCAAATCGCGCCACCGTGCCGACAAGCTTATTGAGGATTACTGCCATGAAAAAGGCGAGGAAATCGTGGTTGACGGCTGGAGCAGCGACAAGATGATTAAATTCATCGATGACAACGGCATTAACTGCCCTGTGTGCGGCGCTCATAACTTCACGGATATCCGCAAATTCAACCTTATGTTTAAAACGTTCCAGGGTGTTACGGAGGATGCAAAATCCGAAATATTCCTCCGCCCCGAAACGGCACAGGGAATTTTCGTAAACTTCAAAAACATTGCCCGCACCACAAGGAAAAAGATTCCGTTCGGCGTGGGTCAGGTCGGTAAATCGTTCAGAAACGAAATCACCCCCGGAAACTTCACATTCCGC
>CAJJUC010000079.1 GCA_905195005.1 uncultured Eubacteriales bacterium
GGCGCTGCCGTCAGCGACAGCCGCTTAAGCTCGCGCTCAACCGCTTCCTTGCCGCGCGAAATGTTAAGCTCGCGGTTTTCTTTCTTGAACCATGCGTTGATTTTATTCCGCGCAGTGCTCGTTTTCACTATTTTGAGCCAGTCCATGCTCGGACCCTTTGCTGCGCCTGAGGTTATTATTTCAACAATATCGCTGTTCTGAAGCTTGTAATCAAGCGGAACAATGCGTGAATTAACCTTTGCGCCCGTCATTCTGTAGCCGACTGCCGAATGAATGTAGAACGCAAAGTCAACCGGTGTTGCGCCTGCCGGCAGGCTGATAACATCGCCGCGCGGAGTGAACACAAACACCTCGTCCGAAAACATATCTATTTTCAGCGTGCGCATGAAATCCTCGGGGTCGACAGCCTCGCTCTGAATTTCAAGCAGCTGATTCACCCATTCAAGGTTTTTGCCGTCTGCCGATTTGCCCTCTTTATACTTCCAGTGCGCCGCAACGCCGCGCTCTGCAACGCGGTGCATTTCCCATGTTCTTATCTGGATTTCGAACGGCTGCCCGTCCGGTCCGATAACCGTTGTGTGCAGCGACTGATACATGTTCGGCTTCGGCATTGCGATATAATCCTTGAAGCGCCCCGGCATCGGCTTATATTCCTCGTGCACAATGCCGAGCACCGCGTAGCACTCCGCAACCGTGTCAACAATTATTCTCACGGCGAAAAGGTCATATATCTCATCAAGCGTTTTATTCTGATTGTACATCTTGCGGAATATACTGTAAATATGCTTCGCACGCGCTTCAATATGGCAGTTTATGCCCATTTCCTTCATCTTGTCATCGATAACGGAGCGCACGTTCTGAACATATGCGTCACGCTCGGACTGCTTCTTTGCAAGCCCGTCCGCAATCTCGTGATATGCCACGCTGTCGAGGTATTTAAGCGAAAGATCCTCCAGCTCGATTTTAATTTTGGAAATACCGAGCCTGTGCGCCAGCGGGGCATACACATCCAGCGTTTCCTTCGCCTTTTCAAGCTGCTTTTCGGGCTTCATATGCTTAAGCGTCCGCATATTATGCAGCCTGTCGGCAAGCTTTATCAGCACAACGCGAATATCCTTCGCCATTGCAAAAAACATTTTGCGGAGGTTTTCGATGTGTGCTTCTTCCTTGGAAATACATTTGATTTTATCGAGCTTTGTCACGCCCTCAACAAGCATTGCAACCTGCTCGCCGAACTCGTTTTTTACCTGCTCGTAGCCGAACGGAGTGTCCTCAATAACATCGTGCAGCAAGCCTGCGATAATCGTTTCCGTGTCAAGCTCAATGTCGGCAAGTATGCACGCAACCTCAAACGGATGCTTATAGTACGGTTCGCCGGAATGACGGTGCTGCATGGAATGCTCCTGTTTGCAGCGCATATATGCCTCGTGCAGTCTTGCTTCGTCACGGTCTGCATTTTTGTTGTATTTCCGTATTTTTGACATTAAGAGTTCAAAATCTTCTTCCACTGAAGTCACCACCCGTTTGCGTCAGTCAAGGAGCTTTTTTGCCTCCTCGCGTATTTTATGATATTCCTTGCTTTTGTCTATGGCAATTTTTTTGCCCTTCTCGGTTTCAAGCATCGTAATCTGCACAACATCGCCGAGCAGATGATACTTGAGTATTCCGACATCGCTGAAAACGCGCAGCGCATTTATAAGCTTGTCGCGCGTGATGCGCCTGCCCGTCAGCGAATAAAGGCGCTTGGTTATATGCACCGCGTCAACGCTTCTGCTTCCCTTTTTGCTGAGATACCTGTAAATATCAACAAAATCCCTGCGGTCGGGCAAAACGTCCTCCGGCAGTTTTTTCGAAAAACGAATATTGCAGAGAATAATCTGAAGCCGCGTTTGCCCGTTGTAAAGATTTATATTAAGCTCACCGGCAAGGTCAACAACATCGCCGGCAAAATACTCGTCAACAAGCGAGCCTGCGCCGAAAGCAATTGCTTCAACAACTCTGCGGCGGCTTTCCGCAAGTATGCGGCAATGCTTTCCGTCAGACAGGGTTTTTATGTCCAGAATCCTTGCGCCGAGCAGTGCAAACACCGGAACATGATTTCCTGCGCCGTACGGGGCAAGCAGAGCCGTTTTCTTCACATCTGCCGCATTAATATCATATACTGAAATTTCCGAATCTATCAAAAGCTGCGGTTTTTCCGGAGAATGGTCGTTCTTTTCGGCGTATTCGTTCAGCCGCCTGTCAAGCTCGGGAATATACTGCTCTTTTATAAGGAAGCCTGCGGCATATGCATGACCGCCGAACTTTTCCAAAATGTCGGAGCATGTTCCGAGCGCGTCGAACAGGTTAATTCCCTCAATGCTTCTGCCCGAGCTTTTGCACCAATCGTCTTCAATTGAAATCAGAATGCATGTTTTGTTATAGCGCTCGCATATTCTCGAAGCCACAACGCCGATTATTCCGTGATGCCAGCCGCGCTTTGCAAGAACAATGACCTTTTTATCCGAAATGTCGCATTTGTTTATCATTTCAACCGCCTGGTTGTAAATCAGCCTTTCCTCCTCCTGACGGCGTTTGTTCTCGTCATCAAGCTTAACGGCGAGCTGCTCCGCCTCCAGCGGGTCATTTGTAAGGAGAAGATTAACCGCCGTCATCGCGTTCGACATTCTGCCTGCGGCATTAAGGCGCGGCGCAATCGAATAACTCACAACCGCGCAGTTATTCCACTTCGGCTTTATTCCGAGCGAGGAAATCACGGCAGCCAGCCCGACATTCGGATTTTTCGCCAGCTTATCGATACCTGCGGCGGTTATAATCCTGTTTTCATCGCGCAGGGGCACAACATCGGCAATCGTTCCGAGCGCAACAAGATCGGAATATCTTTCAAGAATTTCACATTCGGGCTTGCCGCTTACCGCGCACACAAGCTTAAACGCAACTCCCACACCGGCAAGGTCTTTAAACGGGTATTCGCAGTCGGGTCTTTTCGGATTGATTACAGCGACAGCCTCGGGCAGCTTGTCCTTGCACTCATGATGATCGGTTATTATCACATCGAGTCCGATACTTTTTGCATACTCGGTTTCCGCCACAGCAGTTATTCCTGTGTCAACGCTTATCATCAGCGTTGCGCCGCCGTCCTTTATTTTCTTAACGGCAGCCATATTTATCCCGTACCCCTCGTCCTGACGGTCGGGAATATATGCCGACGCTTCAATCCCGCACGAACGCAGATAGCTTATCAAAAGCGCGGTTGACGTTATTCCGTCAACATCGTAATCACCGTAAACGGTCACATGCTCCTTGTTTTCTATCGCCTTTCTTATACGTTCAACCGCCTTGTCCATATCGCGGAGGAGCATCGGCGGATAAAAGCTGTTCAAATCCTTATCTATAAAGCGCTTTGCGTCCGCCGCGTTCGTAAGTCCGCGGTTCAGCAGCGTTTTCGCAACAATCAGCGGAATTTCAAACAGCTCGGAGTAAGCCTCAGCCTGCGCAATGTCAATGTTTTTGTCAAGGAAAATCCATTCCTTTTCAAGCACGGTCATTCCCCACCCTTCGTAAATTTCAAAATAAAATTCAGAATATACAAAGCCCTTCTCAGAGCAAAACACTATATTTAATTCATTATAGCATAAATATCACTCTGTTTCAACTTTTTTTTAAACAATATCCGCATGTTTCGTGCTTTTCGTATTGGCGGATAAAACTGAAGGAAGCGCCGCATGGTTGCAAGCAATCCTGCGGCGCTTCCTTCAGTTTTGTACTACTCCCTTTTGGAGCATTATGTTCGCATAAACCGCGGTTTCGCCCGTTGCGATTATCGCATAGGCGGTTTTCGCTTCGTCATAAAACTTAAAGCGTTCGATTTCCGCAACGGCGTCATCGCCGCGTGAATCGTTTTCGCGGATTATTTTTTTATAGGTATCCCAAATCGGGGTTTTTGTGTTATCGCCCTTCATAACCTGCATGAGCGACACGGGTTTTTCAACATAAGTATCAAGCGGCATAAGCCTGAGAATTGCTTCAAGCAGCTCGGGAACGCCGTGCCCGTCAGCGCGGACAACAATTGCGTTTTTTCCGATGGTTTCCGCCGGGAAATTCCCGTCTGCAATTACGATTCTGTCACTGTGCCCCATTTCGCAGAGAACCTTTAGAAGCTCCGGCGAAATAATCGGCGGTATTCCTTTTAACATGCGGCTCTCTCCTTACTTGTAAAGCGGGCCGTAGTATTCGCACGCTCTGTAATCCGTTGACGTTTCATCGCTGCCCGCGCCGAAGCCGGACCATGAATGGGGACGGTAAATCTTATCCTTGTCAACATTGTGAACCGATACGGGAATACGCAGCATCGAAGCCATTGTGATAAGGTCTGCACCGATATGACCGTGAACCGTTACGCCGTGATTTGCGCCCCAGTTTGCCATAACGCTGTAAACATCCTTAAACACACCTTCTCCCGTAAGGCGCGGAGCAAACCATGTTGTCGGCCATGTGGGGTCTGTTCTCTTGTCGAGCTTTTCGTGAACATCATCGGGAAGCACGCAGGTATAGCCCTCGGCAATCTGAAGAGTCGGCCCAACGCCCTCAACAATATTCACGCGCACCATTGTGACCGGCATTTCTGCAAGCGTTTTAAAGTGCGATGAGAAGCCGCCGCCGCGGAAGTATTCATAATCGGCACGGCACCAATCCGTTGCGCCGAGGCAAGCCTTGATGTCGTCATCGGTCATATTCCACCACTGCTTAACGGTTCCGTTGCCTTTTTCATCCTTTGCCGCGCCCGTGCAGTCAAGAGCCGTTGCACCGGAATTTATAAGGTGAATTATTCCGTTTGCAGCCTTGCCGGCAAGCTTTTTGCCGGTTACGCGCTCAACAGCCTCGGGACTCCAGTATGTACGAACATCGTGGAAGCACGGAGCTTTTCCTGTGAGAAGCGTTGTAAACAACATTGCAATACCGTTGAGAGTGTCATTCTCGGTTGCAAATGCAAACGGACGTTTTTTACCGTTCCAGTCAAAGCTGGATGCCATGATTGCTTCAGTGAAATCGGCATTCGGAAGCCAGTCTGTCCACATTCTCTGACCCTGGAAGCCGCCGACAATTCCGTTTCTTCCCAGGGATTCCTCGTTCCAGCCCATTTCCGCAAGCTTGGGATTTCCGTGCAGCAAATCCTTTACAACGATAGTAAACTTCGTGATAAATTCCCAATCCTTATCGGCAGGAACAACCTTGGATTTTTTGATGATTTCGGGGAACTGCTTTCCGGCATTCTTGTCAAAGCCCTCCTTGCAGTTTTCCTTAACCCATTTAATCGCCTTGTCGTATTCGTCATGATCGTAAATTTCAAGCTTAATCCTGCGCAGAATCTCCGTCATATCAACCCATTCGGCACGGATTCCGAGGTATTTCTGCATAAATGCCGCGTCGCAGTAGCTGCCGGCAATTCCCATTGCAACACCGCCGAGGTTGACATAAGCCTTGTTCTTCATCTGACCGACAGCCAGCGCTGCCTTTGCAAAACGGATAATCTTTTCGGCAACGTCAGCCGGAACGCTTGTATCATCCTTATCCTGAACATCGTGACCGTAGATTGAAAATGCCGGCAGACCGCGCTGCGCAAATGCAGCCATAACCGCCGCAAGATAAACCGCACCGGGGCGCTCCGTTCCGTTGTAGCCCCAAACAGCCTTGATAGTGTTCGGGTCAAGATCCATTGTTTCGCTTCCATAGCACCAGCAGGGCGTTACGGCGAGCGTTGCAACAACGTTTTCCTTTGAAAACTGCTCCGAAACCTTTGCAGCCTCTGCACCGCTGCCGATTGTTGTGCAGCCGATAACGCACTGTGCAGGCGTTCCGTCCGCATAGAACACGTTTTCCTCAATCAGCTTTGCGGCAGCCTTTGCCATGTTCATGGTCTGCTCCTCAAGGCTTTCCCTTACTCCGCCCCAGCGACCGTCAATCGTCGGGCGAATACCTATCTTAGGATAATTCATGTTAATTCCCTCCCATTATTTTTCCGCTTCATAACGGATTGATTAATATAATTATACTATGACAAGGTGCAATTTTCTTGTTATATAATATCAAAAAGTATAACGATATTATCTTTTTTCGTTTTCTTTCAAAATATTTTCAAGCCATGACCGTTCTTTTTCCGAAATATCGGCTTTTTCAAGAAGCTCCGGGCGTTTTTCCGCGGTTCTTATAAGGCTTTGCTCGCGCCGCCATTTTTCAATATTTGCATGATGACCGCTCAAAAGAATTTCAGGCACTTCGCGCCCCATAAAAACGGGAGGGCGCGTGTACTGCGGATATTCCAAAAGACCGTTGTAATGACTTTCCGTTTCCGCGGTTTCAGCGCTGTCGAGAACTCCCTCCACCATGCGGCACACACAGTCAATCAGCACCATTGCCGGAAGCTCGCCGCCCGTCAGAACATAATCCCCGATTGAAATTTCCTCGTCAATAATTTCTTCGAGCACGCGCTCGTCCACGCCCTCGTAATGACCGCACAGGATTACTATGTGAGAGTGCCGGGAAAGCTCGCGCGCTCTTTTCTGTGTGAGGGTTTTTCCCTGCGGCGACATATAGATAACATGCGGCGAATCCGCCGAAACACTCTTGTAAGCGTCGTAAATCGGCTGCGGCTGCATAACCATTCCGCCGCCTGCGCCATAGGGATAATCGTCCGTCCGGCGGTGCTTGTCCTTCGTGAAATCGCGGATGTTTATATATTCCGTTTCGATTATTCCTTTTTTCACGGCTCTGCCGATAATGCTTTCGCCGAGGGCGTTCATCATTTCGGGAAACAGCGTCAGCAGACTAAATTTCATTATCCATCAATCCTTCAATCGGAGTTATATATATTTTTTTATTTTCGAGCTCTACTCTGTCAACAAAAACAGGCAGCTTTGGGATAAGCACCTTTGCACCGTTTGTTTTCGTAAATTCAAGCAAATTTGCCGAAGCGGATTCAATAACATCCGTCACCGTACCGAAAACCGTTCCGTCGGGGAGCACGCCGTCAAGCCCATTAAGCTGGAAAAAATAATGCTCTCCCTCCGGAAGCGGCGGCAAATCCTCCTCGCGCACATAAAGCTTGGTAAAGCGCAGCTTTTCCGCTGCCGTCATATCCTCCACGCCCTCAAGCGACAGAAGCACGCTCCCCTTCCGAAAACGCCATCCGTTTATTTTCACGGGTGAGCCGTCCTTTTTATAAAGCGTTTTAACCTTTTTGAAAAACGGTTCTCCGTCAGTATAATGCAGCGCCTTAACCTCGCCGCGCGTTCCGTGAGTGTTTACAATTTCAGCCGCCAATATCATTTACCGCGTCCTCCTTTATATATGAAAAGACTGCGGCAAAATGAATCGAACCGTTTTGCTGCAGTCCATTGCTTATTCAACAATATCAACAATAACCTTTTTGCCGTCCTTGTGAGAAGCAGCGCGCATCACCGTTCTTATCGCCTTTGCAATGCGGCCCTGCTTGCCGATGACCTTTCCCATATCCGCGGAATTAACACGCAGCTCAAGAACAACTGCGTCTTCTCTTTCGGTTTCGGTTATGTTCACATCATCGGGATTGTCAACAAGAGGCTTTACAACCGTTTCTAAAAGGTCTTTCATGTAATTTCATCCTCTCTCTGCTTGTTTCGGCACAGAAAAGGCGCTGCCTTTTCTGTGCGCACAAACAGCGCGATTATTCAATCACACCGTTCTTTTTAAGCAAGCTCTTAACAGTGTCTGTGGGCTGAGCGCCGTTAGATATCCACTGCTTTACTTTTTCGCCGTCAACCTTAAATTCAGCGGGATTTGTAAGCGGATCGTATGTTCCTACTTCCTCGATGAATCTTCCGTCACGCGGGTAACGGGAATCGGCAACAACAACACGGTAAAACGGAGCCTTCTTTGCGCCGACTCTTCTGAGTCTGATTTTTACTGCCATTATTTATTTCACCTCCGTAAATTTATTGGCGGAAGCGCCATGCGCCTCCTGATATATAATAACTTTCGTTATCATCTTAATTAAAACGGAAACCTCATTTTCTTAAGCCTTTTGGGATTTGAAAACATCTTCATCATTTTCTGCATCTGTTCAAACTGCTTTAAAAACAGATTCACATCCTGAACGCCGAGACCGCACCCTGCGGCAATTCTGCGCTTGCGGCTGCCGTTGATTATTTCGGGGTTTTCACGCTCCTGCTTCGTCATCGAGCAGATTATCGCTTCCGTTCTGTCAAGCTGCTTTTCATCTATTTTCGCACCGCGCAGCGCCTTTGAACCTATGCCCGGCACCATTGCAAGCAAGCTTTCGAGCGAGCCCATATTCTTCATTTGACGGAGCTGCTCAAGATAATCGTTTAAGTCAAAGCTTTGTGCGCGCAGCTTCTTTTCAAGCTCCGCAGCCTTTTTCTCATCAAATGCTTCCTGCGCTTTGTCAATAAGCGAAAGCATGTCGCCCATTCCGAGAATACGCGACGCCATTCTGTCGGGATAAAACGGTTCAAGATCGGTAAGCTTTTCGCCCATTCCGGCAAACTTGATATTCTTACCCGTTGCTGCACGAACGCTGAGCGCCGCGCCGCCGCGCGTGTCGCCGTCCAGCTTGGTCATAATGATTCCGTCAATTCCGAGCTTTTCGTCAAAGCTTGAAGCAACCGTAACCGCGTCCTGACCTGTCATTGCATCGGCAACAAGCAGAATTTCGGTCGGTTTAACAGTATTTTTGATATTCAAAAGCTCATCCATGAGCTTCTCATCTATGTGCAGACGCCCCGCCGTATCCAGAATAATGGTGTCGTATCTTGAAAGGTCACACGTTTCAACGGCTGTGCGCGCAATGTCAACGGGGTTTTTCGTGTCAAAATCGGCATAGACGCCGAGTCCGAGCTGCTCCCCCACAACCTTAAGCTGCGTTATCGCCGCCGGGCGGTAAACATCGCACCCGACAAGAAGCGGTCGCTTGCCCTGCTTTTTCAGCACTCCGCCGAGCTTTGCCGCAGTTGTTGTTTTACCTGCGCCCTGCAATCCGACAAGCATGTAAACCGTCGGCGGCTTCGGAGAAACCGTGAGCTTTGTCTGCGCTCCGCCCATAAGCCACGTCAGCTCGTCGCGCACGATTTTGATTATCTGCTGACCGGGCGTGAGGCTTTCAAGCACCTCGCTGCCGGTTGCTTTTTCAAACACGCGCTTTTCAAACTCCTTGACAACCTTGTACCCGACGTCGGCTTCAAGCAGCGCCATACGCACCTCACGCATGGCAGCCTTTATGTCCTTTTCCGTGACAACGCCCTGCCCTTTAAGCTTTTTAAATGTTTCCTGTAGCTTTTCGCCCAAAGATTCAAACGCCATTACTTTTCTCCGTTCTCAATCATTGCTGCCTTTTTCAGAATGTCCTTTGCGAGCGCGTCGATACTTTGTATGTTCGACAGCCGCTTGTTTTCCGAAACAATTTTCTCCGCGTCCTTGGCGATAAGCGCCGCGGCACGGAATTTCTCGACAAGATGAAGCTTTGCCTCGGTTTCGTCAATAATTCCCTCGGCACGCTTTATGAAATCACGCACGCCCTGGCGCGAAATGTCCATCAGCTCCGAAATCTCACCGAGCGAATAATCACTGTAATAGTAATATTCCATTGCTTCAACCTGCTTCGGGGTTAAAAGCGCGCTGTAAATATCAAGCAGCTCACTGTAAATCAGATTTTTCTCCATATTTTTACCACCTCTGTAAAGCAAACAAGCTTTACAACAAGAATGAGTATACACTAATTCAGCCTGTTTGTCAACAGCTTTTTAATATTTTTTTCACATTTTGTCACGCAAAAGGAGCTGCGGCAAAATTCCTGCCGCAGCTCCGCATTTTTACGGTTATTTACTTATAAAGCTCTGCCTTGCCGATGTCGTTGAAAAGATTCATCTTAAATTCAACAACCTTTTTCATCTCATCGATGCAGGGCGGATAAATCGCATTCGGCTCAATCCATTTCGGATTTTCGGAAAGCACCTCGCGGCACTTCTTATAGAATGCAAACTTAATGTCGCTTGAGATGTTAATCTTCGAAATACCGATTTTAACCGACGCTGCAATCTCGTCATCGGGATTGCTTGAACCGCCGTGGAGCACGAGCGGAACGGAAACCGTTTCGCGGATAGTTTTAAGAAGGTCAAGCTTAAGCTCCGGTTTTCTGTCCTTCGGATAGATTCCGTGAGCCGTTCCGATTGCAACGGCAAGCGAATCGATACCGGTTTTTTCAACAAAGTCCTTCGCCTGTTCGGGGTCGGTATAGATAATATCATCCGAACCGCCCTCGTAGGAGTCGCCGGTTGTTCCGATTGTTCCGAGCTCTGCTTCAACGGAAACGTTTGACGGATGCGCAACCTCAACAACCTTCTTCGTGATTGCAATGTTGTCCTCATAGGACATATGAGAAGCGTCGATCATAACCGAGGTGAAGCCGCAGCGGATTGCGCGGAGAATTTCTTCAAACTTTCCGCCGTGGTCAAGATGGATAACCATGGGAACGCGCGAATTATGAGCTTCCTCAATGCAGGTTTTTATAAAGCTGTCACCGAGAAATTCAAGCTCCGTGGGGTGAATTGCAAGAATTACGGGCGCATTTTTTTCGTTCGCGCTCTGCACAACACCCTTGAGAATCGCTTCGCTTCCGATGTTGAATGCCGGAACGGCAAATCCGTTTTTGTCGGCAACCTCAAGCATTTCTTTCATGTTAATCAACATAATAACACATCTCCTCGTTTAAAAATTAGTTTAAATTTTTGTTCTTTCCCGCCGAGCCTGACAATCCGATATAATACTTCACAAGCCCGACGCTTTCCTTTTCCGTTTGGTGAATCAAATCAAAGTAATTGATTTCCGGGTTTTCGCGCAGCAGCTTTGCGGCGCGGCCCATAATGGCGAAAATGTTGCCGTCATGCCCGACCAGTTCCATGGGAGGCCGGGCAGGTTTGA
>CAJJUC010000080.1 GCA_905195005.1 uncultured Eubacteriales bacterium
TCATATCCATTAATTCTGATTTTATTTTTTTCTCAAGATTTTTTGCAATTATTTTAAGCGCGCTTATCGCCTGCGCCGCGCTTCCCTGCGGCGCTGAAGAAAAAACCGAAGTGCTGCGCGTTTACAACTGGCAGGATTATATCAATGAGGGTAAGGATGACGACGGCGCCGCAGTCGGCGAATCCGTTATGGAAATGTGGGAAAAGGATTACGAGAAGCGCACCGGCAGAAAAGTGCGCGTTCAGTACGACACATTCGAAACAAACGAAACCATGATTAACACGCTTAAAACGGGGAAAACGACATATGACCTTGTTTGCCCGTCCGATTATATCATTCAGAAAATGATTAATGCAACGGAAAGCGGAAGCGACGCCTCCATATCCGTTGAAAAGTACGATATTTCCAAAATGGAAAATTACAAAAAATATGTCTCCCCCTATATCAGTGAGCTTTTCGAAAAAAACGGCTGGATGGATTACGCTGTCGGATATATGTGGGGAACAGTCGGCTTTCTGTACGACCCCGAGGACGTTAAGGCAGCCGATGCAGACACATGGGATCTTTTCTGGAACACGGCGTATAAAAACCGCATAACGTGCAAGGACGTATCGCGCGATTCGTATGTTATCGGCGCGCTTCACGTTTTCAAGGATGAGCTTTGCAAATACAGGGATATGTACAAGGACGGCAGCCTCACGCGCGATGAGCTTCAGAAAAAGGTCAACGCCATTGCCAACAACACTGACGACGAAACGATAAAAAAGGTCGGCAAAGCGCTTGCCGAGATGAAGAAAAATATTTACGGCTTTGAGGTTGACACGGGAAAAACCGATATTGTTTCCGGCAAAATCGACGCAAATCTTGCATGGAGCGGTGACGCTGTTTATGCAATGAATCTTGCCGAGGAGGAGGACAATAAAAAGCTTGAATTTAACGTTCCCTCCGAGGGCAGCACGATATGGTTCGACGGCTGGGTTATGCCGAAGGGCGCTAACACAGAGCTTGCGCAGGATTTTGTCGACTTTCTCTGCAAGCCCGAAATCGCAGCTTACAACATGGAATATATCGGATACACAAGCGTTATCGCCGGCGATGAAATTTACGATATGGTTAAATCCGAGTACGGCGATGACAAAGGGAAATACGACTATGACCTGACATACTTCTTCGACGGAACTCTTTCCGAAGACAGATTACAAAATGACGGACGGGTTATAATAAAAACAAACGAGCTGCGCCGCCAGCTTGCAACGCAGTATCCCGATGAGGACGTCACCGCGCGCTGCGGAGTTATGGAGGATTTCGGCGACCGCAACGAAAAGGTGCTTGAAATGTGGAGCAGCGTTAAAAGCAACCAGATTTCACCGGTAGTTTACGCCGTGATTGCCCTTATTCTTGTTCTGATTGCCGCTTTGATAATCTTCTCCGTTCAGATGCGCAAAAACAAACGCCGCCGTCGCCGCGGATAATCAAACGATAGGAAGTTCTGATTATGAAAAAAATAATTTTATTTCTTATAACGGTTCTTTTGCTTTTCCCCGCGCAGGCGGCGCTTGCGGATACAACGCTTTACGCCGCCGCTGCATCGGGGGAGCTGGCGCTGCACATCTCGCCCGATGAATCAAGCTATGTCATAACAAAAATCCCGGCTTGCTCAAAGCTGCGCCTTGTCGAAACAAGGGACACATGGGGCAGAGTTGTATTCAGGCGCAAAAGCGGTTGGATAAACCTCAGCTTTACAGCCGAAAGCTACAGTCTTGCAGCAAACAACACGGGATTTGATTTTGTGAAGAACGTGACCGTCAGCTCAAAGCACGGGAAAACCTCGCTTCACAACGTTCCTTCCGCCGATGAGCTTCTCGGCAGCAAGGTTAAATACACCGTTCCGAACGACACCGTGCTTAATGTGACGCGGAAAACGAAGAACGGCTGGGGGCTTGTCACCATGAACAAAAAACACGCATGGGTGAGGATGAGCGACACAAAGGAATATGGTGCAAACCCCGAAACAAACGTCAGCGAATACGGAATTTATTATGTATATGCTCTTTCGGACGGCGGCAGGGGAATCAACCTTACGGACGTGCCCGGGGGAAGCGGCGTTTACGCGGTTATCCCCGACTGCACCAAGCTGACAGTGCGCAATAAAGAAAAGAACTTCGGCTATACCTCTTACAACGGACTTAACGGCTGGATAAATCTCAGGGAAACGGCTTCGTCGCTTGCAAACGCGCAGTCAAATGCAGGTGAAGCCGTGAATATGGAATATACCGTCGTTTCGCCGGAAAAAAATGTCAAGCTTTACAGTATCCCGTCCGACGCTGATACAGACAGCGGAAATGTCGTCGGCAGTGTAAAAAACGGCGAGGCAGTATTTATTCTCAGAAAAACAGATTCGGGCTGGGGGCTTGTGAATTATCACGGTGTTTACGGATGGCTCTCTCCCATGGTTATTGCTGAAAAAGAGCAAACCGAAAAGCAGATAATTCAGACGCACGACCCTTACGAGGTTTATGTTGCCACCCAAAAGGGAAAGGGCTTGCAGCTTCTTACCTCGGCGGGCGGGAACGGAAAAAAATGCGCTACAGTGCCGGAAACGGTGAAGCTCACCGCGATTGCCGGGCATAACGGCTACAGCTATGTTTCCTGTGACTATGCCGCAGGTTGGGTCATTCTTGACGGCAATACCGTGCCGGACTATGATTCGGCTGTTTCGATAAAGAGCAAAAAAGGCTTTTATTGCAGAATCAAGCATGAAACAGAGCTTAAAAATCTGCCGACATATTCCGAGCTTTGCGGCTCAACCGATTACTACCTGCTCCCGCTCACAACGCCGCTTTATATAACGCGCGTTGTCACAACGGGCAGCCGCAAGTGGGGCTATGCGGAGTATAACGGAACATACGGCTGGGTAAACCTCAACTGTACGCGGAAAACCGTTTCACCCGTTTTGGAAAAGCTTATTTTTGCCGCAGCGGCAGCGCTGATTATAGCAGCTGCGGTTATAATCCACAGAATCATCAAAAACAAAAGAAAGAAACAGGAGGCAGTGAAATGAAAACAGCTTATGATATCCGGGTTGCGGGGCTTCACCGCAGCCTTCCGCTGTTCAGGGTAAACGATTCGCTTAACATTGCGGCTTTTATTATTTTCGGGGATGTGGAGCTAACGGAAAGGTGTGCAGCGGAGCTTCTGAAAAAAATTCCGCCGCATGACATTATGATAACGGCGGAGGCGAAAAGCATTCCCCTTATCCATGAAATGGCACGGCAGTCCGGAGAAAATCAATACATAATTGCACGAAAAGCGTTAAAGGTATATATGCGCGATGTTGTGAGCGTGTCCGTTAAGTCGATAACAACGCAAAACGTTCAAACGCTTTATCTCGGCGGAGATGACGCGGAGCTTATGCGCGGAAAACGCGTTTTAATCGTTGACGATGTTATAAGCACGGGCGAATCGCTTTCCGCACTTGAAAAGCTTGTCACAAAGGCGGGCGGAAATATCTGCGGAAAGGCGGCAATCCTTGCCGAGGGTGAAGCTGCCGACCGTGACGATATAATTTATCTTGAAAAGCTGCCGCTGTTTGACAGCGAGGGAAATATTCTGTAAAACACTATGGGGGCTGTAATTAATTTTTTTACAGTCCTCTTTTTTCGGGGGAGGTTGGATTGAATGAACAATACCAAAGCCGTTATTGCCATGAGCGGCGGCGTTGATTCAAGCGTTGCGGCGCTTTTGACAAAGGATAAGGGCTTTGAGTGCATCGGCGCAACAATGAAGCTTTTTAATAACGAGGACATCGGCAGAAGCCGCGAAAAATCCTGCTGCTCGCTTGACGATGTTGAGGATGCGCGCAGCGTTGCGCAGTCGCTCGGAATGAAATACTATGTTTTTAATTTTTCCGATGATTTCCGCGCCGCCGTTATCGACAGATTTGTTGCCGATTACGAAAACGGACGAACGCCGAATCCTTGCATTGACTGCAACAGGTATTTAAAATTTGACAAGCTTTACCGCCGTGCCCGCGAAATAGGCTTTGATTATGTTGTTACGGGGCACTATGCGAGAATCGGGCATAACGGCAGCCGCTACGTCCTGAAAAAAGCCGTTGATGAAACAAAGGATCAAAGCTATGTTCTTTATTCGATGACGCAGGAGCAGCTTGCGCACACGCTTCTGCCGCTCGGAGAGCTGCATAAAACCGATGTGCGCGAAATTGCCGAAAAGCACGGCTTTATCAATGCAAAAAAACATGACAGCCAGGATATATGCTTCGTTCAGGAAGGCTCGTACGCCGATTTTATAAAGCAGCATACCGGAAAAGACTATCCGCCCGGAGATTTTATAGACACCTCCGGGAGCGTTCTCGGCACACACAAGGGTATTATCTGCTATACCGTCGGTCAGCGCCGCGGTCTCGGAATTTCCTCCGAGGAATCATATTATGTTAAAGAAATCCGTCCGTCCGACAACACGGTTGTTCTCTGCCGCGAGGCAGAGCTTTATTCCAAAACGCTTACGGCGGATAACATCAATCTTATTTCAGTTCCCGAAATCAAAGAACCTATGCGCGTTTCCGCAAAGGTGCGCTACAGGCAGCAGGCGCAGCAGGCAACGGTTATTCAGACCGATGAAAATACGCTTAAAATTGAATTTGACGAGCCGCAGCGCGCCGTGACAGCCGGTCAGGCTGTCGTTCTCTATGACGGAGATACGGTTGTAGGCGGCGGAACGATAAAATAAGCAAAGCAACTAAAGCTCTGAAATACCCAAAAGGGGCTGTAGCAAAATGCGCAGAACGCATAAAGCAAAGAAAAAATCGGAATAAACAGTTAGAAAATTAAATGTGGAAATTCGTTGTGCAACGAATTTCTATAAAAAACGCTTTATGCTACGAACAAACTTCACCTCTCGGAGTACCTTTGTACGCCTTCGGGTTCAGTTTGTCCGTTCTGCGCTATTTTTCTTTCGCCCCAAAAGGGGCTGTAGCAAAATGGAATCGCATTTTGCCACAGCCCCTTTTTTCTTTAAGGCGCAGCCTTATTTGCCGCTGTCGCCGTAGTTCGAAAGAACACGCGCGGACGGGTCGTTTACGTTACAGCCCTCCCACGATTTGTTCGGCATCCAGAAATCAGCAACCATCTCCGCCTGACCGGGATAGTATTTTTCAAAAAGCTCGCGGTACAAAAGCGATTCCTTCGTAAACGGGCGCGCAAAATCATACTTTTTGCAAAGCCTTTCAAATTCATCGTCCGTATAAACGCTTTCCGCATACCCCTTAAGATAATCCACCATAGAATGACCGACAGCATCGGAAAATGCCGCCTTCTCACGGTACAGAATATCATGCGGCAGATAATCGCCCTCGAATGCATGGCGCAGCAGATATTTACCCTTATTGTAAACATTCATCTTCTTTGCGGGATTAATCGACATGACGTAATGTACAAAATCGAGATCGCCGAAAGGCACGCGCGCTTCAAGTGAATTCACGCTTATGCAGCGGTCGGCGCGCAGCACATCATACATATACAGCTCGCGCACACGCTTCTGTGCCTCCTTCTGAAATTCACCGGCATTCGGAGCAAAATCAGTGTATTTGTAGCCGAAAAGCTCATCGGAAATTTCACCCGTCAGAAGAACGCGTATATCGGTTGTTTCATGAATTGCCTTGCACACAAGATACATTCCCATGCTGGCACGTATTGTTGTTATATCGTATGTTCCGAGAATACTTATAACCTTTTCAAGCGAGCTTATAACATCGTCCTTTGAAATAATAACCTCGGTGTGATCGCTGCCGATATAATCCGCAACCTCTTTTGCATATTTAAGGTCGATTGCATCGTTCGTCATACCGATTGCAAACGTGCGGATCGGCTTGTCACTCTCTGCCGCAGCAACGGAGCAAACGAGAGAGCTGTCAAGACCGCCGCTGAGAAGAAATCCCACCTTTGCATCGGCAACAAGGCGCTTTTTTATTCCTGCCGTAAGCTTATCGTGAATGTTTTTGCAGATTGTTTCAACGTCATCATCAATGACCTTATCAACCGCGGCTATATCACAGTAGCACACAAATTTTTCACCGTCGTAAAAATGTCCAGGGGGGAACGGCATGATTTTATCCGTCAGCGAAACAAGGTTTTTCGCCTCGCTCGCAAACATGATTTTTCCGCTCTTGTCATATCCGTAAAACAGCGGACGGATGCCTATCGGGTCACGGGCGGCGATAAACTTTCCGCTTTTTCCGTCATATATAACCATTGCAAATTCCGCGTCAAGCATATTGAACATATCCGTTCCGTATTCGCGGTATAGCGGCAGGATAATCTCGCAGTCAGAGTCGCTTTCAAAGCTGTAGCCCTTGCTTATAAGCTCCTGTTTCATTTTTCCGAAGCCGTACAGTTCACCGTTGCATATGCATACACTGCCGTCAAGCTCGAACGGCTGCATTCCCTCCGGGTGCAAGCCCATAATTGCAAGCCGGTGGAATGCCATAACTCCTCCCTGCACATTTAAAATGCGGCTGTCATCCGGTCCACGCGAAATTGTTTTGTCAAAGCCTTTTTTAAATTCTTCCGGGGATATATCCGTCCCCGTATAACACATTATCGAACACATATATCATTCTCCTGACTTACATATTTGTATATCCCATGAGATATTCGTCAACCGCCTTCGCACAGGCTCTGCCCTCGGCTATCGCCCACACAACGAGCGACTGTCCGCGGTGCATATCACCCGCCGTGAACACTTTTTCGGCATTTGTTTTATAGCAGTCTTCCTCTGTTTTCACCGTTCCGCGCGGATTCAGCTCAACGCCGAACGCGTCGGCAGCATATTTTTTGCAGCCCGTGAAGCCTGCCGCAATCAGAAGAATATCAGCCTTAAGCTTTTTTTCGCTTCCCGGGATTTCCGTCATTTTTCTGTCTTTTCCAAATTCAACGCCAACGGTCAAAATCTCCTTGAGATTTCCGTTTTTATCGCAGATAATTTCCTTGACCGTTGTGCGGTATATGCGCGGATCGGAGCCGAAAACGGCAATTGCTTCCTCCTGCCCGTAGTCCGTCTTGAGAACTCTCGGGAACTGCGGCCATGGATTGCTCTCCGCTCTTGCAACCGGCGGCTTCGGCATCATTTCAAGCTGAACAACGCTTTTGCAGCCGTGGCGGATTGAAGTTCCCACGCAGTCATTTCCCGTGTCGCCGCCGCCGACAATGACAACGTTCTTTCCCTTGGTATCGATATACTGCTTGTCGGCAAATCCGGAATCAAGCAAACTTTTCGTATTTTTTGAAAGAAAATCAACCGCAAAATATACGCCCTTTGCGTCCTTTCTCCCCGGCGCATTTATATCGCGCGGCTGCTGCGCTCCGCAGCAAAGGACAACCGCGTCATAATCGCGGAGCAGCTCCTTTGCCTTTTTTTCGTCAACGTCAGCATTTGTTACGAAGCGCACGCCCTCCGCCTCCATAAGACGGACGCGTCTTTCAACAATTTTTTTATCGAGCTTCATGTTCGGGATTCCGTACATCAGCAAGCCGCCGACGCGATCACTTTTTTCGAAAACGGTGACATTATGTCCGCGGTAATTCAGCCGTGCCGCAACCGCCAGCCCCGCAGGACCCGAGCCCACAACGGCAACCCTTTTATCGCTTCTCACCGGCGGAAGCTGCGGCTTAACCCAGCCTTTTTTAAAGCCGTACTCTATAATTGCAAGCTCGTTGTCATGCACCGTTACGGGCGAGTCGTTCATTCCGCAGGTGCATGCCGCCTCACACAGCGCCGGGCACACGCGCCCCGTAAATTCCGGAAAATTATTCGTTTTAAGAAGCCTTGAAAGCGCTTCCTTCCATGAGCCGCGGTAAATATCATCGTTCCACTCAGGAATGAGATTGTGCAGCGGACAGCCCGAAACCATTCCGCCGAGCTTCACCGCCGACTGGCAGAACGCCACGCCGCAGTTCATGCAGCGTGCGCCCTGTCTGCGCCGATCCTCAATCGACGCTTCCCCGTGAAATTCATCAAACGATTTTATTCTTTCAAGGGGATCGGTTGTGGGATTGATTTCTCTTTCAAATTCCATAAATCCTGTCGGTTTACCCATTTTTATATCCCCCTTATCCTCTCGTTATTTTATAGAATGCTTCCATTTCGGCTTCCTCACGCGGCATACCCTTTTCTTCAAAGCCCGAAATTGCAAGAATCATCTTGTTATAATCAATCGGCATAATCTTCTTGAAGCAGAGAACCTCCTCCGCAAAATTATCCATAAGCCGTTTTGCAAGCGGTGATCCCGTTTCGCGGATATGCTCCTCAATAAGCGAGCGGATTTCCTCAATATCATGCTTTTGGGAAACCTCTTCAACGGTTACCATTTCCTTGTTCACATACATATACAAATCATGCTTTTTGTCGTAAACATAGGCAATACCGCCGGACATTCCTGCCGCAAAGTTTTTGCCGACAGGTCCGAGAACCGCAACAACGCCGCCGGTCATATATTCGCAGCCGTGGTCACCCGTTCCCTCAACAACGGCGCGCGCACCGGAATTGCGAACGCAGAAGCGCTCTCCCGCAATACCGTTGATAAATGCCTTGCCGCCTGTTGCTCCGTACAGCGCAACATTGCCGATTATGATATTTTCCTCTGCTTTGAAACGGCTTTCCTCCGGCGGATACACAACCAGCTTTCCTCCTGAAAGCCCCTTTCCGAAGTAATCGTTGCTGTCCCCCTCAAGCCGCATCGTAAGCCCTTTCGGGATAAATGCGCCGAACGACTGACCGCCGCCTCCGCGGCATTCAACCGTAAACGTATCGTCGGAAAGCGATTCCTTAAAGCGGCGTGTTATTTCCGATCCGAGGATTGTTCCCGCCGTTCTGTCAGTGCTCGTCACATCGATTTTAACCGTTTGTTTTTCTCCCGTTTTAAGCGCTTTTTCAAACTTTTTAAGAAGAATCTTTTCATCAATCGTATTTTCAAGCCTGAAATCAAACACGTCCTTCGGGTCAAAGCAGGTTTTACCCGTGTACGGATTCGAGATTACTGACGTCATGTCAACAAACTTTGCGCGCGGTGCGGATTTCTTCTCGCGCACACGGAGAAGGTCGCTCCGTCCGACAAGCTCATTCACCGTTCTGATTCCGAGCTGCGCCATTATCTCGCGCATTTCCTGCGCGATAAAGTGCATGAAATTGATTATATATTCCGGCTTTCCGCGGAAGCGCTTGCGAAGCTCGGGATTCTGCGTTGCAATTCCCACCGGGCAGGTATCGAGATTGCACACGCGCATCATGACGCAGCCAAGACATACCAGCGGCGCAGTTGCAAACCCAAACTCCTCCGCGCCGAGCATGCAGGCGATTGCCACATCGCGTCCGGTCATAAGCTTGCCGTCTGTTTCAAGCCGCACCCGGCCGCGCAGGCCGTTGGCAATGAGACTCTGGTGCGCTTCGGCCAGACCAAGTTCCCACGGAAGGCCGGCATTGTAAATGGAACTGCGCGGTGCCGCGCCGGTTCCGCCGTCATAGCCGGAGATGAGCACCGTCTGCGCACCTGCCTTGGCGACGCCTGCGGCAATGGTGCCGACGCCCGCTTCGGAAACAAGCTTGACGGAGATCTCCGCATTTTCATTTGCGCATTTCAGATCGTAAATCAGCTGCGCCAGATCCTCGATCGAGTAGATATCATGGTGCGGCGGCGGTGAAATAAGCGCCACACCGGGCGTGGAATGCCGCGTGCGCGCAATCCATGGCCAGACCTTGCTGCCGGGCAGATGGCCGCCCTCTCCTGGCTTGGCTCCCTGCGCCAGTTTAATCTGGATTTCGCTTGCACTTACAAGATACTCGCTTGTAACGCCGAACCGGCCTGATGCGACCTGCTTGATGGCGGAGTTTTCCTCCGTGCCAAGTCTTGCAGATTCCTCCCCGCCCTCGCCGGAGTTGGACTTTCCGCCCAGGCGATTCATCGCAATGGCAAGGCAGCGGTGCGCTTCTTCGGAGATGGAGCCGTAGGACATGGCACCGGTTTTAAAGCGCCTGACAATGCTGGAGACCGGCTCGACCTCGCCGAGCGGAATTGCCTTTGTCTCGTCAAACCGGAACCCAAGCAGACCGCGCAGCGTATGCGGCAGCAGTTCATCATCAACCATGGCGGAGTACCTGCGGAAGCACGCAAAATCACCGGTACGGACGGCCTTCTGCAGCGTCAGGATGGTCAGCGGATTATACATGTGATCTTCCATCTCGCTGCCGGAGCGGAGTTTATGGAAGCCGGAGGAATCGACAGTCAGATCAGCGGTCAGATCCATCGGGTCAAATGCCCGGTCATGCCGCCAGACGACAGCGTCATTCATCTCTTGTAGGCCGACGCCGCCGACGCGGCTGACCGTGTTCGTGAAATACCGGTCTACAACATCCTTGCAGATGCCGACAGCCTCAAAAATCTGTGCCCCCTCATACGACTGCATGCTGGAAATGCCCATTTTGGATGCAATCCGCATGACGCCGTCCAGAATGGCCTGATCATAGGCATCGACCGCGGCATAGTAGTCCTTGTTGAGCGCCCCTTCGGCAACGAGTTCGCCGATGCAGTCCTGTGCGAGATAGGGATTGACAGCGCTCGCGCCGTAGCCGAAGAGTGTGGCGAAATGGTGCACGTCGCGCGGCTCGGCACTCTCAAGGATCAAAGAGATCGCCGTGCGCTTTTTCGTGCGTACAAGATACTGCTGCACGGCAGACACTGCCAGCAGGGACGGAATGGCAATGTGGTTCTCATCCACACCGCGGTCAGACAGAATCAAAATATTCACGCCATCACGATATGCACGGTCAGCTTCCACGAACAGTCGGTCAA
>CAJJUC010000081.1 GCA_905195005.1 uncultured Eubacteriales bacterium
GTTATCATAACGGCGCTTGCCAGCTTGTCATGCTCCGCCTGTGAAAGAAGGTCCGCCGCCGCAAATGCCGGATTGGTATTTTTGTCGGCAACAACAAGAATTTCACTCGGACCGGCAATCATATCTATTGCAACCGTTCCGTAAACCTGCCTTTTTGCTTCGGCAACAAATGCATTTCCGGGTCCGACAATTTTGTCAACGCGCGGAATTGTTTCCGTGCCGAACGCGAGCGCAGCAACCGCCTGTGCGCCGCCGGTTTTAAATATTCTTGTAACGCCTGCTATATGCGCAGCCGCAAGAATCACGGGGTTAATTTTGCCGCACTTCGCCGGAGTTGTTATCACTATCTCGCGGCAGCCGGCAAGCTTTGCCGGAATTGCATTCATAAGAACCGTTGAAGGGTATGCAGCAGTACCTCCGGGAACATACAAGCCAACCTTTTCAATCGGGATAATCTTTTGCCCCGTCACCATGCCGCTGCCCGAATCTGAAATAAAGCTCTGCCGAAGCTGGCGGCTGTGAAATGCTCTTATATTTTCGGCAGCCTTGTTTAGTATTTCAATAAAACGCGGTTCAACAGACTCAAGCGCTTCGTCGATTTCCGCCGCGGAAACTTCAAGCGATTCCGGCGCTCCGCCGTCAAACTCGGCACAGTATCCGAGAATTGCCGCGTCGCCGTTTGTCTTCACATTTTCGATAATATTTCTGACAATGTCCGATATGTTTTCAGCCTGTGCCGCCGTTCGTTTTAATATATTTTCGGGATTAATTTCGTCCGCTTTGAGTATTTTAATCATATAATCATCCTCCGCTGTCAGTCAAGGCATTCTGCAATATCTTTGCAAAGCTTTGTGATTATTTCCTTTTTAAATTTAAAGCTGACCTTGTTTGCAATAAGCCGTGCGCTTATCGGCACAACCGTTTCAAACGGGTAAAGGTCGTTTTCCTTAAGCGTTGTACCCGTTTCGACAATATCGACTATAACGTCCGACAGCCCCAGAATCGGCGCAATTTCAATTGAACCGTTCAGCTTTATAATGTCAATATCGCGGCTCAGTCCGCTGTAATATTTTTTTGTGATGTTTGGAAATTTTGTCGCAACACGCAGCGTTTTTTCCGGGTCGTCGCGAAAATCTTTTTTTCCGGCAACAGCCATACGGCAAATGCCCATTTTAAGGTCGCAAAGCTCGTAAACATCAGGCTCGTATTCAAGCAGGATATCTTTTCCGCACACACCTATGTCGGCAGCTCCGCGCAAAGCGTATATTGCAACATCGGACGGCTTTACCCAAAAATATCTTACGGTGAAATCTCCGCAGTCATTTTCAAAAATAAGCTTTCTGTTGTTTTCATGTATCGACGGGCACTCATATCCTGCTTTTTCAAACAACGAATACACCTTTTCTCCAAGCCTGCCCTTGGGGAGCGCAACATTCAAAACGTTATCCATTATTTCCCCTCCCCGCACATGTCAATCACTTCTCCGCAAATATAATCCGTTGGAATATCTCTCATAACGCAAACCGATTTACCATCATTTTGCAGCCTTGCCACCGCTTCAAGAATCGCGGCGGCAGCAGTTGCGGAATCGTATTTAATCGCAGCGTCACAATCGGAAGCATTGCTTCGCGAACCGAGCCGTTCAAGCATATCGGCATATATCGCAAATCCTGCGGCGCCGCCTTTTTTGCCCATTCTTGCAAGGAGCTTATCGTATCTTCCTCCGGATAAAATACTTTTCGGAAGTTCCTCAATATATCCGCGGAAAACTATGCCACTATAATAATTAATATCGCTCAGAATTGAAAAATCAATATTTATATGCTCCGCCATTCCGCATTTCTTAAGAATTTCCGTCACATTTATCAGATTCTCGCAAGCTTCGGACATTTCGCGGTTGATGCACAGCTTTTTTAGCTCTGAAAAATCATCAAATGCAGTCATGCTGACCTCGGCAAGTCTGACAAGCGTTTCTGCCGTTCCTCCGCTGACCGAGTATTCCGCACACACCTCGCGCAGTCCATGAATATTTTTTGCATTTATCATCCCTGCAAGCAGCTTTTTTACGGATTCATCGGCGGTTGCCGCTTCAAGCAGCCCGTTCAGCATTCCTGCGGACGCAATATCAAGAATATAATTTCCGCTCTCGCTGATAAGACTGAGACTTTGAAGCGCCATTCTGATTACTTCACATTCCTCGTACATCCCTATATTGCCGATGCATTCGACTCCCGACTGCATTATTTCCTTAAACTCATGCGTGCCTTTATCCGGGCGATATACGTTTTCATTATAATAAACCTTGTAAGCTCCGTTTCCGCCTTTATAATTTTTTATTATCGAAAGCGTAACGTCCGGCTTAAGCGCAAGCAGCTTCCCGCTTAAATCCGTAAAGGTCAGTATATCCCCGCTGACTAAAAAGTCTTTGTTTTTTGCGTATAAATCATATTCTTCAAATCGGCTCATTTTAAACGGTTTATATCCGTAACCGTGATAAAGACCGCGCAGCCTGAGCATTATTTCCTCGTCTTTTTTGATTGTTCCGTCTTTAAAATTCATCTCCTGTCACCTTCCACTTTAGTATTTTACCATGGTAAAGTGATAAAGTCAAGTGATTTTTAAGATTTTTTTTCTCTTTTTGAAATAAACCCGCGGACAAAATCGACCACATAACGAAATTCATCCGTTGCGGCAAATATAATGCTGTTCAGGATAAGCGGAATTACGGCGGATAACGCGCCGCATAAAATGAAGCCTGCGTAAGGATTCGCTAAAACGTTGTCCGCAAATGCAGCGGCAAATATAACAGCGGCACATTCAGCTGCTGTAACTGCGGCATATATGGTATTTTTTGCAAATATCGCAAAGCAGTTTATTTTCAGAAAACGTTTGTAAAAAAGAATTATTTTAAGGATGAACTGAATCACATACGTTGCCGAGGTTCCGATAAGAATACCTGCCATTCCGATTTTTATTCCCAAAACAAACGATATAACAAGATTTATTGCCGAACCGGCAATTGAAATGTACTTATCCTGCCTGAACAGACCGGCAGCAGCAACAAAGCACCACACAGGTATATCAATCGTTGACATGTAGAGATTGAAAATGCAGACAAAGACCGTTACGCGGTCCAAAAGAAGCCCGTTTCCGAATGCAAGCGTTATAAATCTGTCAATAAGACCGGTCAGGCAGCAGGCGCAGAATGCGGCTATATAAAACATGATGAAAAGCAGTCTGTTGAACACGCGGTGAATATGCTGCGGCGGCTCTGTTGCAATAAGATTTCCGACGCTTCCGCGCATTGCCGAAGCAAACTGCCTGAGCGTTGCCATAAGCGTGCCTATTACAATGTTATAATTTGAATAAAGCCCGGTCTGCACGGTTCCGACAAATGTATTTATAAGAATACTGTCGGTCGAATTTGTTATAACCGCGGACACCTTCCCAACAAAAATGCTTCTGACATCCTTTGCGATTCTTTTGCTTTCTGCTTTCGGAAGCCGCTCGCATCTGTCTTTTATAAACGGATATTCCCTGTCGGCCTTTCGTGAAATCAAAATATTTTCGGCAACGGTGCAGATAATGAGCAGTAAGATATAATATGCAAGCTCATGCGTCAGCTTTAAAACCATTATTCCGACAATTATGGTAAAAACTCTGTAGCATAAATCAAAAACCGTAACTATATATTGCTTTTGATCGGCGCAAAACATTGAACGTTTATAAGTGAAAAGATAAGACGAAGCTGATTGAATGAGAAATAGAATGAAAATAAGGGAAACATATTTTTTTGAATAGCTTACATCGTTTACAAGCCTGTCCATGAACGGAAGCAGGCACAGCCCCAGCCCCGTTATGACCGTGGCAATAACGCGGTAGATATTCCGATAGGCTTGCATAAGCTGAGATATTTTCGCATTATCGCCGGATGCCAGCGGAGCATACATGTGATAAACGATTGATGTTCCGATGCCAAGCTCCGCAATTGATAGCATCGTTATCACGCTTGTCAGAAACGCATTTAAACCAACGCCCTCAACTCCGATTGTGTCTATCATCACTTTTCGTGAAAACATGCTCAGCACGCAAACTATTGCCTGCTGAATAATTCCCCATATTGAATTTTTAAGTGTTGCCGCGCTTCTCATGTCATACTCTCCGTTTGTGAATTTTTGTAATTACACTCATAATTTTTCCGTACATTTTAAAACTGAACGGGAAACGATACATTAAATCAAGTATTCCGAATTTTTCACTTGCGGCGAGTTTCAGAATGATTCGCCTTTCGTGCCATTCATATGCGGAAAAATCAAACTCTTTAAAAAATGTTTTGAACGGCTCGCTCCTCACAAATCCGAAAAAGGCGTTTTTTCTGACGCTTCTTTTGTTCGGATTTCCGCGGTGAAAAAAGTTTAATGCAAAATTATTCATGGCATAATGAGTAAGCTTATACTTTTCCCAAAGCCTGCGCGTTTGCGCATTTCCCGAAAACAAATGCTCAAGATTATATAAATCGCACTTGATACAATCCCGGATTACCGTTTCAAAATCCGCACTGTACCGATTTGTTACCGAGCCGGAATTTTTCCTGTAAAGATACAGCTTTTCAGGTATGTAACCAAGACATTTGCATTTAAAGTATGCCTGCGTATTAAATATAACGTCCTGCGATTTTTTAATACCGGGAACAAACATTAAATTGTTCTCAATCAAAAAACCGCGTCTGTACATTTTATTGCATACTGACGACGGTGTGCTTTCTGTTATTCCATACTCCTCCGTATGCGGAGGAGCGCCTGTAAGACATGCTTCGGAAAACTGCCTTGCAGCCCTGCACGGAACAGGAACAGGCGGAACGCGAACAGCCTTTCCCGGCGGAACACTGCCTTTAAAGCGTTCCCATTCGTACATAATAATGTCATATGTATGTTCCGCCTCCTTGACGGCATTGCATAAGCATTCCGAGTAACCGTTCAAAACTGCATCATCACCGTCAACAAAGGATATCCACTCACCGCGCGCCGATTGAATCATAATATTGCGCGTCACGCTTACGCCGCTGTTTGCTTCCCTGCGGATGTGCCTTACTCTTAAATCTTTTTTTGCATATTCCGCGCATATATCAGCCGTTTGTCTGTGCGAGCCGTCGTCCCCGAGCAGAATTTCAACGTTTTCATATTTATCGGATATAAGGCTTTCAATGCAGCTGCGCAAAAATTCATCGCAGATATTATAAACCGCGACACATACAGTGAGAATTATTTTTCTGTCAGCTGAATCATTCATCGCTTAACATTCCTTTTATTTTTTTAATTCTGGATATTACGCCGCCGTACAGCCTGAACACAAGCTTATGACGAAAGCAAAAGTCAAGGGCGGCAAATCGCCGCTTTTTTGCAAGAATCACCGTAAGACGCATTTTATGATTGACAAAATCACTCGGTATCGCCTCCGACAGCGCCGTTTTATACGGTTCGGAATTAATCAAATGCAAAAAATCCTTCTTTCGTTCATGCCTTGATTTTGGATTATCCCGATGGAAAATATCGCGTTTGAAATTATCTATCACGGCGCTTGTACATCGGTATTTTATAAAAGGCTCTCTTATCGGCACATTGTTTTCCGTAATAAATGCTTCTATCACGTTCAGGCAGCAGTCTGTTAAAGCTTTCGCATTATTATCATATCTGCGTGTAACGGACTGCGGATTATTTCTGTAGTAATATATTCGTTTCGGATAAATTGCAATTTTCGGATGCGCAAGATATGCCGAAGCATTAAATATGCTGTCCTCCGCAATTTTAACCTCAGTTTTAAAGCGGCATCCGTTTTTTCTTAAAAAGTCCGTTCTGTACAGAACCGAGCACACTGACCCCGGGTGAATTGCAAAACCCTTCAGCTCATCGCTTCGCGTTTCGCGGCGTGTAACGGCGGAAGCAAGCATGTCCGAAACAGCAGCTTCAGAAAGCTCTTTGAGCTGTAAAGCTTTTGAGCTTGTCGGCGCTGCAAAGAAAATCATATCGTATTTTTCGCACTGCTCATATGTAACACAGTCCGCGAAATTGCATTCAAGCATATCGTCGCCGTCTATGAAAAGCAAATGCTTGCCGGAGGCATTTTTTATAATCGTATTTCTGACAGCACCTATCCCTTTGTTTTCCTCGTGCCTGATATACAGTATTCTGCTGTCCGATTCATTATATCCGCGGCATATTTTTGCCGTGCTTTCGTTTGAGCAGTCATCAACAATTATGATTTGCGTGCATTCATCTGAATTTTTGATTACGCTTTCAATGCAGCTGCGCAAAAAATCCTCCCGAACATCATATACTGCAATTCCTATTGTAACAAATGTTTTCTTTGTATCAGTCATTTTTCAGCAACTCCCGTATCGCATTAAAGGTCTGCTCACAATGGTCGGAGGTTCTGTCTCCGAAAAATTCTTCCGCTCTTTTAGAATATAATTCATCATTGTGTGCGTCTTGTTCAATTATTTTGCAAAGGCGGTCTGCCGCATCCGATTCATTGCCGAATACAGGACCGAAGCCGTCCGTGCGGCAATTAAAGTATCCTCTGCCGTACTGCGTTTCATAAAAGCGTTGTTCATCGAACTGAAGATATACAACGGGCTTTGACATATAGGCAAAGTCAAAAAATACGCTTGAATAATCGGTAAGCAAAACCGCTGATTCCATCAGCAGCTGCTGAACATCACTGTTTTCTTTTTTCAGGATTTCAACACGGCTGCTGGTTGATTTGAACAAGTGTGAGTACGGCTGAAGCACGTAATGCAGATAAAAAACAAGAGTATAACCGTTTTTCTTAAGCGCTTTTATCAGGCTGCCGTTATTAATCAGATTTGAAAAGCATTTATAATAATCGCTTTTCACAAATTCCGCGTCCGAAAGGCTGTGAAGAAAATATCTCCATGTCGGCATAACAAGAATTTGTTTTTTCACCGTATGCTCCGATAAAAGCCTGTCGTATCGGCAAAGTCCCAGTCTGCGGACAACCCCGTCAGGATGCCCGTAAGTATTTTTCATATTTTCATATTCAGGCAGTGAGCTGCAAACAAGCAAATCGGGCTTTGCATTGGAATAATGAAGCTCCTTTAAGTCGTTGCATGTTATTCCGTGGCGAATAACCGCATTTTTTCCGCGAATCAGCCCGATTCGCCGCAGCACGGAAAATCTGTAATCATCGGGCGAGCAGCTCATATAATGCGTGCTTATTCTGATTTTCGCACAGGCAAACGCAAGCATATGGCAAAGCGTGTTCGGCTGAATTGTTTTCCCAAGCGCTGCAACGCGTGCATAATCGGGCGAATTTTTATCGATTATAAAGGCAGCATTAATTTCGGGGCGCTTTTCCGAAAGGTATTTAAAGAAATGAAAACCGTTGTCGCGAGCTTCCGTTCTTCTTTCGGAAATGAGCCACATATTGCGAAAATAAGGGAAGCGGCGTACAAAAATGCCGATAACATACGCCGCATAGTAATAAATAAGCCAAGCCAGATATGTAAAACAGCTTTTGATTTTCTTCATAATAAAACTTTCTCCGCAACAGATTTTTCACTCGCCGACTAATGCGTCAAATTCGGACAGAGCGGTTTGATTGTCAATTTCTGCGGTGTGTTTTTCCCCGCTCGGTGTAAAATTCCTTATAAACTTCTCGACACAATCCGATAACGCCGCGTCATTATTTTCGCACACAATTCCGGCGTTTGTTTTCGTAACCATCTCCTCCGCCGAAAGAGTGTTCGTGGTAATAATCGGAGTGCCGAAAATGCGTGCCTCACTAAAAACCATCGGCGCAGCTTCATTGTATGACGGAACAAGCAGGGCATCAGCCGATTTAAAATACGGATACGGATTTTTTAAATTGCCGAGCAGAACAATATTTTGCTTCAATCCGTATTCGTCCGTAATTCGAAGTATTTCCGCTTTGTCCGGTCCGTCGCCGGCAATTTTCCAAATAAAATCCAAGCCCTTAAGCTTTAAACCGCGAAAAATCGGAAGCATTCGCAAAATTCCTTTTTCACTGTGAAGCCTTGCGGCTGTAAAGAAGTTTACCTTGCCGGGTGAATGCTCCGCGATATAAGCCTCCCCCGCTTCTTTGACTTTCGCTATATTGCAGCAATTATGAACGCATACAGCCTTATCGGCAATTCCGGGCACGGTTTTTTTCAGCCGCTTTGCCGCAGCATCGGAAACTGCCGCAACAGCATCAAACTTCGCAAGCGTTTTCCTGTTATACTCACAGTTGCCGCCGTAATTTTCAAAATCGCAGTGAACAAAGCAAATTTTTTTGTCAGCGTTTACCGAGTTAAGCACATATTCCGCACATCCGCCGTAGAAAACACGTTCTTCACCGTTTTGCATGAAGGATACGGCACAGTCATAATGCGCTCTGTCTTTCTGCATTTTGGCGAGGATTCCGAAAACAGCTCCTGTTTTAAAAAAACGTGTCATAACCGTCCAGAATGAACGGTTCAGGAAAACAAAAATACCTTTGGCTTTTGCTTCGGCATGAGTTATCCCTAAAATTTCGGTAAAAAAATTCCCATGCTTGACTTTTAAATCCTTTGGAAGCTCATCAAGCAGATCGCCTGTTTTTGAAAAAAGCATCAGCTCAATATCATACGCTTCTTTCCGATTGTCCGAAAGCTCGCACAAAAGATTTGCAAGCGCCTTTTGTATTCCGCCCGTATTCATATTGTTATTCACAAACAAAATTTTTTTCATTATTTTTCTCCGGTTTTCAAGATTGGATTCTGATAACTTTCGTTTTAATCATGTTCCGTTTTTTGCGTCATTCGCATATTCCGCATATCTTTTCATTATTTCCAGAGTAACCGCAAGCAGGCAAAGGAACGAAAATCCGATAACCGCCGCAATAAGATAATAAAATGATGCATATACGTTTTCATAATACCTTACGCCTGTGAGACATTCAATGTGCTGTGCCGGAACATAAGCATTATAATCGTCAATCAGTTTAAATGCCGTTTTATATAGTTTCTTAAGCTCTCCGAGCATATCCCCTATTTCTTTTTTTACTGCGGTTTCATACGCAGCATAGTCAATGCCGGGATGCGCCGGTGTTGAGAAAACATCAACAACATATGCGCAGTGGTTAGCATCAATAACATTGTCATTCGATGCAACGCTGTCCGAAACATAATTTTTTATAAGCGAGTCATATGTCGTTTGCGGCTGAATTCTGTTTTCGCGGTAATCGTCATGCACGTCCTGTATGATAGCAACATTGTCGTTATTCCGCTTATCATTATAATTGTAGGAATTGGGAACCTCCTTATTTGCCCCGACATACGCATTCATTCTGTCTTCGGCAAGAAGCGCTTTTTCGGAAAGATTTTTGCTCTTAAGCAAATGCTGCTCCCTTCGCTCCGTATACTTGCTTATAAGCAGCGACGGATTTACCGACAGGCGCGCAGTATATATCTGTGAAAAAATCAGCGGAATCTTATATTCCTCCATGTCGCTGAATTTTGCAAGCATATCCTTAAACGTCAGCCCTGTTGAAGGCGAGCGATACTCCTTGTCGCTCACATAGCTCTGCAAAACTTCAACAGTACTCTGAATATTCTCCTGAAGAATTTCAGCCTGTTCAATATAATCGTAAGCTCCGTTGTTTAAGTTGCCGTCAATCTCGCTGAGCATTGCAAGGTACAGATATTTTTCATTGTAATATTTAAAATAACTGTCAATAAGCTTATCAAGTGTGTCACGTGTTTTATAGACGGACGATCCGCCGTTGTATTTTATTCTGAACGTATTCGGATGGAACTCATACTCCTCGCCCAATTTCTCCTTCGATTCGCGAAGCTTTGTTTTCGAATCCGGTACAACGGGGATGATTTTCGTGTTTGCTCTGATGTCGTCCTCTGTTATTTTGTACGGCAGGTTTTTATTGGCGCTGGAAACAACCTTCGGCGCTACTATCTCATTTGAATCAAATGCCGAACCGTCAAGCGTCAGACCCTTTGAAACACATGCGTCCTTGTATTTTATAACAATCTCAGCCGTATACGTCTGAATTTTGTTTACATAGATATTCGCAAGGAGAACGGCGCATATTGTTCCTGCCGCAATCATAAGCTTGTGCTTATAAAGATAGGTAAACAAGTCCCATATTGTCAGCTTCATTTACTGCGCCTCCTTTTCCTGTTTGCCGCCAAGGTCTTATATATTCTATAAATTCTCCCCGTTTTTTCATTGAGCACAGAATGAAAAAACTCAATGTAGATTATCATAGCCAGTGCAAGCGCTGCTCCGAGGACTGCAAATTTAATCATTATCTTAAGATTGATTACCGGAGGCTTGGAGTCAACCTTATATGAAAGATATGACCCTGTTTTATACTTTAAAAACTCATTATCAAGCTTCACAATTTTTTTTGAAACAGATTCAAGCTCATCCAGAATCCCGGACAAATAGCTCTCCGTGTATGCAAGCATATCTTCGCCCGTGTCCGGCGCTGCCTGGATTTTTGAAAACCGATTGTTATATTCATCAAGCTGCGCCGATATACCTGCTGCCTCCATTCCGCTTGCATATGAATTTTTTGCCAGATCATCTATTCCGGTTTTGGTTCTGCTCATATAATAGCTGTTTGTATTATCAACTGACGGCACAAATGCCACGGCTGCTATCTGCGGGTCATATTTTGCCAGCGCCGTTTTGGCAATATCCGAAGCGTTTTTTTTCTTATTAAAATCAACATATTCCTGCTCTGTCTTTTCCCCTCTCTTAAATGCTGAACGGTTTGCTTTCACATCTTTTGTCTGAGGAAATGATCCTATCGTGGTTGTCGGGAACTTCGGAAGTT
>CAJJUC010000082.1 GCA_905195005.1 uncultured Eubacteriales bacterium
AGCATTGTCCTGCGTGACAGGAAGCATCTTGCGGAGGACGGCATCATCATGGTTGTTGCGGCAATCCACGGAAAAACAAGGAAGCTTGCTGCACCGCCGGAGGTTATAACGCGCGGATTTATTTATATGCGCGACAACGAGGGGCTGATGGAGGAGCTGCGCAAGGTTGCAGCAATCAGCGTTCAGGACACTCTGATTTCGAAAACGCATGACTGGAACACAATCAAAAACAATGTTAAAAGCGCGCTCGGCAACTTTATTTTTGACGGAACGCATCGCAAGCCGATGATTATTCCCGTGATACTGGATGTTTAAAAGCGACAGCGGAAATGAAAAACGTTAAAAAAGTTTTTAAAAAACGTAATTTATGTATTGACATTTCGAAAAAAATGTGAGATAATACACAAAACAAATTAATAAGCATGTAAAAAACAACAACTAATGGTAGAGGCGCGGTGCTTATCAGTAGCACGGTTCACAAGGGCAGGCAAGCCCGAACCGAGTGAAAGGAAACGCCGCCGAAATATGCGGGCATTGTCTTAACCCCGTGTGTTGGGCTGCAGCAGAATATGCGGCAGACTGTCACTTTTGTGGAGCGCTATCCGTGGTTTGATGTATATTCGGTGCAGTTTAAGACCGTGTACGTTTGACTTGGGCAGCGTGCACGGTCTGTTTTTCTGCTTATTAAAAATATTTATGAAGGCGGTTGATACCTATGAAAAAATTATTATCGGTTTTGCTTGTTGCGGCTTCGCTCATCACGCTCGGCGGCTGCGGCTCGAAGAAAACGGAAGAAAAGAAAAGCGCCGGCAGTCAGCAAAAGAACGTTCTTGCAGTCGGCATGGAATGCAACTATGCGCCTTACAACTGGTCGCAGGCGGACGATTCAAACGGCGCCGTTCCGATAAAGAACGTTGACAACATGTACACAAACGGTTATGACGTTCAGGTTGCGAAAAAAATTGCCGAAGCGCTCGGCAAGGAGCTTGAAATATATTCATACGAATGGGACAGCCTTATTCCGGGCGTTCAGTCGGGCAAGCTTGACATGATTATCGCAGGGATGAGTCCCACGGACGAAAGAAAAGAAAAAATCGACTTTTCAGATAATTACTACACATCGAATCTGGTTATAGTAACAAAGAAGGACGCGCTTTCCGATGTTAAAACGATTGCTGACCTTAAGAACAAGAAAATTGCCGCTCAGTCGGGAACGTTCCACCTTCAGGTGCTGGAGGATCAGACGGAAGCCAAGGTGAATGAGCTTTCTGACTTCTCAACAATGCTCATCGCTCTCGGCGCAGGCACAATTGAGGGTTATGTTGCAGAAGAACCGACGGCAATGGCAGTTTGCGCGGATCCTGCTTACGGATATGTTTCGTTTGTAAATAACGACACAGGCTTCAAGGTTAAGGATGACGATGTCAGCATTGCAGTCGGCGTGAAGAAGGGTTCGGCTCTTAAGGACGAAGTCAACAACGCAATCAAGGATCTCGATACGGACGCGCAGAGAGAGCTCATGGCGGAAATGGTAAAGCTTTCTCCCTCGGAGGAATAAAAGTAACGGGTAGGTTATCATGATAGATTTTATAAACGAAATTATTGATATTCTCGGCAAGTATCGCGGATTTTTCCTTCAGGGCGTCGGCTTTACAATGCTGATCGCCCTTGCCGGAACAATAATCGGACTTATTATCGGGCTTATAACGGGAATTGTGCGCACGATTCCGCAGTCAAAAAATCCCGTTATCCGATTCATTTTAAAGCTTGTGAATATAGTTATAAGCATATACGTTGAGGTTTTCCGCGGCACGCCCATGATGGTTCAGTCAATGGTTATCTTCTGGGGATATGCATTCATGAACGATGGGAAAACGCTGCCGCTTATTCCGGCAGGCATTTTCATCGTGTCGATTAACACGGGCGCATATATGGCTGAAATTGTGCGCGGCGGAATAATTTCCATTGACAAGGGGCAGTTCGAGGGCGCTTACTCAATCGGAATGAACCATTGGCAGACGATGATAAGCGTTATCGTTCCGCAGACAATGAGAAACATTCTCCCGGCAATCAGCAATGAATTTGTCATTAACATCAAGGATACCTCGGTGCTGAATGTAATCGGCGTGACGGAGCTTTTCTTCTTCACCGCAAAGATTTCGAAAATGACCTGGGCGATTTTTGAAACTTATGTTATCGCGTGCGTTATCTATTTTATTCTTACGTTTACGATAACGCGCATACTCAAATACATCGAGCGCAGAATTGACGGACCGTCGTCCTATATTATTCACCATTCGTCAACAATGCCCGACGCACACTTTACTGCGGAGGAGGTCAGATAAATGCCTGAAAAAATAATTACCGTCAGCGGATTAAAAAAGGATTTCGGCGAAAACTCCGTGCTTAAGGATATAAGCTTTTCTGTGAGCACCGGCGATGTTACCTGCGTTATCGGATCATCGGGTTCGGGAAAATCCACAATGCTGCGCTGCATCAATCTGCTTGAAGAGCCTACCGGCGGCGAAATAATCTACAAGGGCGAGAATATTCTTGAAACGAGAAATATTCCGGCATACAGAGCAAAGGTTGAAATGGTGTTTCAAAGCTTCAATCTTTTTGAAAATATGACGGTGCTGAAAAACTGCATGATAGGGCAGCGCAAGGTGTTAAAGATTGACCGCGACACGGCGAAAAAGGAAGCCATGTTCTATCTTGAAAAGGTCGGAATGGCGCCTTATATCAATGCAAAGCCGCGCCAGCTTTCCGGCGGACAGAAGCAGAGGGTTGCAATTGCACGTGCGCTTGCGATGAAGCCCGACGTTATTCTTTTCGACGAGCCGACATCGGCGCTTGACCCCCAGATGGTGGGAGAGGTGCTCGAGGTTATAAAAAACATTGCCAGGGAGGGCATCACGATGATTATTGTGACGCACGAAATGGCGTTTGCGCGCGATGTTTCGAATCATGTTATTTACATGAACAACGGCGTTATCTGCGAGGAGGGTTCTCCGCAGCAGATATTCACAAATCCGCAGAAGCCCGAAACCAAGGCTTTCCTGTCGAGGTTTATGAACGCATAAAGCAAGGGGCTGCCGCCCCTTGCTTTCGTTTTGTGCCCTTATTTTATATGAAACACAGCCTTTGTAATTCCGGCAAGCAGCCGCGGCATTCTGAACACAACGATTCTCATGAACACACCGCCTTTCTGTCCGCACCGAAAAACGCTGACAGCACAGTTTTCCGATGCAGAATTATGAGTTCAATAATGCAACTCCCAAAATAATAATCAGGGCGCCCTCGATTGCGGCAATCAGCCAAAGCGGACACACAAGCGCAACGAATATTCCTGCCGTAAACGCAAGCACCCCTACTCCGCACGGTCTGCGCGGCGGACGGCATTTCACCGCAAAACGCCCCCTTTCAATACCATAATATGAAAGGGGGCGTTTTTTGCTACTGTTTTCCTTACTCGGAAAGCTCAAATATGCTTACCTGCGCACTTTGCGGAATACCATTAAAGCAGCCGAACTGCTTGAAAAGCTCAATATGAGCTTCGCTTGCGCCGGTGCGCTGCTTAAACTCATCGATTGAGAAGAACGGACCGTCCTTCCTTGCTTCGGCAATTGCATTTGCAACCTTATCGCCGAGACCTGCCACGCTGTTGAGCGCCGGCAGAATCTTCCCGTCAATGTTCAGATATTTCGTCGGGTGCGACTTATAAATATCAAGCGGCGTGAACTCGATTCCGCGCGCATACATTTCGTTCACAACCTCCAGAATCGTGGCCGTTGCCTTATCACGCGCGGACGGCTTTTCCATCTGCGTAAGCTCGCGCAGCTTTGCCTGCGCGCGGTCCTTTCCGAGCGCCATTGTTTCATAATCAAACGTGTCTGCACGCACGGTGTAGTACGACTGATAGAACGCAACGGGATAATATACCTTGAAATACGCAACTCTCAAAGACATTGTAACATAAGCCGCGGCATGAGCCTTTGGGAACATGTACTGAATTTTGTTGCAGGATTCTATGTACCACTCGGGAACCTCATGCTCGCGCATTTCCTCCTCATCACCGGGCTTAAGCTTTTTGCCCTTACGCACCTGCTCCATAATGGTGAACGCTCTTGCAGGCGGAAGTCCGCGGCGGATGAGATAGTTCATAATATCATCACGGCAGCAGATGGCATTTTTCAGTGTGCAGATGCCTTTTTCGACAAGAATCTGCGCGTTGTTCGTCCAAACATTTGTGCCGTGCGAAAGCCCCGATATTCTTATCAGCTCTCCGAGAGTTGTGGGCTTTGTATCCATAAGCATTTTGCGGACGAAGTTTGTTCCGAACTCGGGCACGGCGAACGTCCCCGTTTCGCTGCCGATGTCCTCCGGCTTAACGCCGAGCGCTTCAGTGCTTAAAAACAGACTCATAACCTTTTTGTCATCAAGCGGAATTTTTGTGGGGTCAACGCCCGTAAGGTCATTGAGCATTTTAATCATCGTCGGATCATCGTGACCGAGAATGTCAAGCTTGAGCAGATTTTCGTCAATACTGTGGTAATCGAAATGCGTTGTTATAATTTCGCTGGAGGTGTCCTCCGCCGGGTGCTGAATGGGCGTGAACTCGTGAATGTCATGCCCTTTCGGAAGAACGATAACTCCGCCGGGGTGCTGACCGGTGGTTGTTTTAACCTTCATCACGCCCTGCTTCAGCCGCTCAACCTCGGCATTGTGAATCTTTATTCCGCGATCCTCGAAGTACCTTTTTACATAGCCGTACGCCGTTTTTTCCGCCACAGTGCTGACAGTTCCCGCGCGGAACACATATCCGTGACCGAAAATCTCCTCGGTGTACTTATGTGCGCTTGACTGGTTTTCACCCGAGAAGTTAAGGTCAATATCGGGCTGCTTGTCGCCCTTGAAGCCGAGGAACGTTTCAAACGGGATATTATACCCCTCTTTCACATACTTTGTGCCGCACTTGGGGCAGTTTTTGTCAGGCATGTCGCAGCCGCAGTCATATTCCTCGCTCTCAACAAAATCAACGGTTTTGCATTTCGGGCAGCGATAATGCGGCGGCAGGCTGTTTACCTCCGTTATTTTCGAGCAGAACGCCAGAAACGATGAGCCGACGCTGCCGCGCGAGCCCACAACGTAACCCTGCTCACGCGAATGCTGCACAAGCAGGCGCGCAATATTATAAAGGTCGGCGTAACCGTTGCCGATAACGCTCGTGAGCTCTCGCTGAAGCCGATTTTCGACAATTTCGGGCAGAGGGTCGCCATAAAGCTCCTTTGCGGTCTCGCGCGCGATGCGTTCAATATCCTCGGCGCTGCCCTCGATTTTCGGGGGGAAGTTGCCCTTCGGTACGGGGCGGATATCTTCGATTATATCGCTGATATAATTTGTATTTGTAACCACAACCTCGTAAGCCTTTTCACTTCCGAGATATTCAAATTCGGCAAGCATCTGCTCGGTGTTTCTGAAAAACAGCGGCGGCTGCATGTCCGCGTCCTTAAAGCCCTGCCCTGCCTGGAGGATTCTGCGAAAAATCTCGTCACGCTCACGCAGGAAATGCACGTCGCAGGTGGCAACCACTTTTTTTCCGAGCTTTTCGCCAAGCCGCACTATTTTGCGGTTAAGCTCGCGCAGACCCTCATCGTTCGGAACGGCGCCGTTGCGCACTAGGTAGGCGTTGTTGCCGATGGGCTGTATCTCCAGATAATCGTAAAAGGAAGCGATTTTTTCAATTTCCTCCTCGGGCTTGTCCGCAAGCACTGCGCGGAAAACCTCGCCGGCTTCGCACGCGGAACCGAGCAGCAGTCCCTCGCGGTGCTCAATCAGAACATCGCGCGGAATAAGCGGCTTTCTGTAAAAGTGTTCAAGATTTGACGCACTGACAAGCTTATACAGATTTTTCAGTCCGACAAGATTCTGCGCAAAAATAATTATATGATAACGCTTTGTTTCCTTGGCAAGCGGAGCACCTGCTTCAATAAGGTAGCCCTCACAGCCGTATAAAATTTTAATTTTACCGTTTGCCGTTTTAAACGCCTCGGGGAAAGCCTGCACACAGCCGTGGTCGGTAATTGCAATCGCCTTATGCCCCCATTTCATTGCCTGCGACACAAGATCTTTTGCGCTGACGCAGGCATCCATCGCGGAGGATTTTGTATGCGCGTGCAGCTCAACTCTTTTGACCTCGGCATTATCGGGAATCGAAGGCATGGAGGACGGAATAATATCCCTTGCCATAATCGTAAGCTCGTTCGAATATGTATCATACTCAGCTTTTCCGCGCACGCACACACATTTGTTTTTCTTAAGCGCGTCGAAAACCTCATCGGCGGCGCTCATCGGAACAAAGCACTTGCACGTTATCGAGCCTGTGTAGTCCGTGATATAAAACGACATTATCGTTTTTTTGATTTTTGCAATCGGGCGCGGTTCAAGAACGGAGAATATTTCGCCGCGTATCATGCAGGCGCCGGAATCCGTATTTATTTCCTTAATCGGCGTTATTTCGCCTTGGACAAAGGGTTTTCCGATTAATGCGCCCTCGGCGACAACCGAAACTATTTTTTCCGCTTTCTGCGGCTTTGCCTGCACTGAAATCGGTTCAAGCTTCGTTTCCAGCGTCATTTCGTCCTCACCGAATAAAACTCTTCCCGTTATTCCGAAAATGCTCCTCAGCATATCGGAAATAACCTTGTCAGTGTTCCCGTTTTCAATCACATCGCGGTTTCCGTGCCGCAGCATAAGGCGCACACCGCCCTCGCATTCCTCAATTCCGCATGATTCGAGAATCATATACGTGAGCGGATCCGTATGCGTCATGGACGCAATGCAGAAGGACGCTGCTTTTTTTATGTCAACCTCTCCGCAGTCAAAGGTTACGAAAATCCTTGCTCTTTCGAGGCGGTAAACGCGCTGAATTTCGTTAAGATACGCGTCAATGCGCGGATACGGAACAAACGCGCCGAATTTGACATACAGCTTCATGGAGCGGCGCTCGCGGTTGATGATAATCCGCGTTATAAGTCCGCGCCCTATATCGCTGTCTCCGTCAACAGCCGGAAACGCTTCCGAAAGGGTATATTCTTCCTTCATATCTCAAAATCCTCGATTTCTTTAAACAGTTCATCCGCTGCGCACTCAATCGGCACCTTGCGCAGTATCTCACCGCGGCGGAACAGCAGCGCGTTTCCGTCGCCGCAGGCAATGCCTATATCCGCCTCACGCGCTTCGCCGGGACCGTTTACCGCGCAGCCCATAACGGCAACGCGGATGTTTTTCTTCACGCCCGAAAGGCGCCGCTGAACCTCCTGCGCAACGGGAATCATGTCAACCTTGCATCTGCCGCATGTGGGGCAGCTGACAAGCCGCGCGCCGCCGCGCATATCAAGCGCTTTTAGAAGCTCAATTCCTGCCGTTACCTCCTTTTCGGGAGGGGCGGTCAGCGAAAAACGCAGCGTGTCCCCTATTCCGCCGAGCAGCAGCGCACCGATTCCGGCGCTGTTTTTGATTATTCCGCCATACTCGCAGCCTGCCTCTGTCACGCCGAGGTGAAAAGGATAATCGACCGCTTCGGCAAGCTTCCGATAGCTTTCGACGGTGCGCCGTACATCGCTTGACTTCATCGACACAGCAATATCGTAAAATCCGCAGTCCTCAAGCAGCTTTATGTGGCGCAGCGCACTCTCGCAAAGCGCTTCTGCCGTCGGGCGGGTGAATTTTTCGAGAATATCGCGTTCAAGCGAGCCGCCGTTCACGCCGATTCTTATGGGGATTCCGCGCGAGCCGCACTCATCCGCAACGGCTCGGACGCGGTCGGGCGAGCCGATATTCCCCGGATTTATCCTTATTTTATCCGCTCCGCCGCGCGCGCAGTAAAGCGCAAGACGATAGTCAAAATGAATGTCCGCAACCATGGGGAGGGGCGATTCCTTCCTTATTTCGCAAAATGCTTCCGCCGCCGACATGTCCGGAACGGCGAGCCGCACTATGTCGCAGCCCGACTCATGCAGGCGCATAATCTGCGCAAGCGTTGCTTTAGCATCGTGCGTGTCCGTGTTGCACATTGACTGCACGCTCACGGGAGCGCCGCCGCCGATTTTCACTCCGCCGACGTTTATTTGTTTTGACATTCTGCGCATAATCGTCCCCTCCTATATATAAGCTTCAAAAACACCGGCTGCGCATATTGGCGAAGCCGGTGTTTGAGTTTTCTTATTACAGCGCTTCAATATCATGCTGCGAAATAAGCTTAATCCCATTTTTCTCCATAATGCGCGCCGCATTTTCGTTATCCTCAACTCGGAGAACAACATATGCATTTTCACCGGCAACGGTTATGAATGCATAGAGATATTCAACATTGATTCCGTTATCGGCGATAACGCGGAGAACCTTTGACAGTCCGCCCGGTGTGTCGGGAATTTCAATTCCGATAACCTTTGTGACAGACACAACGCAGTTATTGTCGCTGAGAACTGCCTTTGCCTTATCAATATCGCTTACAATCAGGCGAAGTATTCCGAATTCCTGCGTGTCCGCAACGCTGAGTGCGCGGATGCTTATTCCGGCAGCCGCAAGGCTTTCCGTGATACCCGCGATTGTTCCCTGTTTATTTTCCACAAAAATGGAAAGCTGGCTGATAGTCATTAATACCACTCCTCTTGTAATTCAAGCATTTTCATGATTTATTATACTATATTCTCTTCCGAAAGTCAATAATTTAAAGCCCGGTTTCTCAGTCTGCTTCTGTAGATGTGCTAATATCTTTATGGCTTGCAGACCTTACAGGCGGTGCGTCCGCGGCTGCCCATGAAAAGGCAAGCAAAATACAGAGCAGCAGCGCCGAAAATTTCCTCTCCAATCCTGCGCCGTGTAACTTTTCTTTTGCAAGCATTTCATTTTCCCTCCGTTTTTCTATAACTTTATATGCATGGGCAGTCCGTTCGCCATAAACTGCGAAGCCTCGCCCATTACAAGCGGAGAACAATATTCGATAAATTCGGCGGTCACATAATCGCCATCGGCATTAATCATTGAATCGGGAACGGTTTTTGCTAAATTCGCAATATTATGCACGTCCGCCGTATCGGTAATGCAGGTATAGGGAAGATCCGAAACACGCTTGAGCAGAACCATTTTTCCGCTTTCGCCGTTTGCCGCCGCTTTCACGGCTGCCGCGCCGCACGAAAAGGCTTCTTCAATATCGGTTATTGAAGCAATGTGTGAAGCGCAGCGCTGAAGCGTTGAAAGCTCCACTGCGCGCGTTTTTATTCCGAGCTGCGATTTAAGCATTGCCGCAACTGCCTGTCCGGTGCCGGAAAGCTGCGTGTGCCCGAAAATGTCCTTCGTTCCACCGCCGATTGCACAAAGATACTCGCCCTCAGGCGTACGCACACCCTCCGAAACGGCGATTACAAGTGATTTCTTTTCCTTTTGCAGCTGCTCAACGCGCTGCGTGATAAACTCCGCATTTATCGGGCGCTCGGGCAGCAGAATCATATCCGCGCCCTCGCAGTCGTCTCCGCGTGCAAGTGCGGCGGCAGCTGTCAGCCAGCCAGAATCGCGCCCCATGATTTCAACAACCGTAACGCTTTTCAAATCGTAAACCAGTCCGTCGCGCACAAGCTCCTTTGTAACAGTTGCAATATACTTTGCCGCACTTCCGTAGCCCGGGGTGTGATCCGTGATTTCAAGGTCATTGTCAATTGTTTTCGGAACTCCGACAAAGCGTATATCCGACTCGACAAGGCACGCATAGTCATACAATTTGCCCACTGTGTCCATGGAATCGTTCCCGCCGATATAGAAGCAGCAGGTTATATTATGCTCCTTAAAAAATGTAAAAAGCTTTTCATATATTTCATTTCCCTTTTCGGGCTTCGGGAGCTTATAGCGGCACGAGCCGAGAAATGATGACGGCGTGCGCTTAAGAAGCTCAACATCAAAATCGGTTTTCAGCGTTTCATCCAGAACTGTATATTTGTCGGACAGGATTCCCTCAATTCCGTTGACCATTCCCAAAACCTTATCGGCTCCGAGCTTCTTTGCGGCGGCAAACACCCCCGCAAGCGATGAATTGATAACCGCAGTCGGTCCGCCGGACTGCCCCACAAGCACGTTTCCTTTTATATGTAAATTGTCGTTCAATCAGCTTCACTCCGTTTCTTTATTCGTTTTTATTTTTCCAAAGCAGCGCAGCGCCGATAATTCCGGCGTCATTTCCGAGCCGCGATGTGAGGATTTTCGTCTTTTTTATGTCGGGATTCGGCGCGGTATATTCATTTTTTAACACAAATTCGCGCACAGGCGCCATAACCACCTCGCCCTGCTGCGCAACTGCTCCGCCGACAACGATTTCATCGGGCTGAAAGATGTTCACAACATCGGTAAGCCCTATTGCAACCTCTTTTATCCATGCGTCGCGCACGGCTGCCGCCGCCTTGTCGCCGCTTTCAGCCTTATCAAAAACGGTTTTACCGTTGATAACCTCGTTTTTTCCGTCGTAGCTGAAATGCACGTTCTGCAGCGCGACAGAAGCATCCTGCGGGTGCTGCGGAACAGCCCGAATCTGCATGGGCGCTGCCTCCAGCACCGAGTCAATGCGTGCCAGCGCATCCGCTACCACCATCTTGCTCTCGCTCATGTACATCATGCGGGTCAAAGTCAGGGAAATCACCGGCGTAATGATGATATAGAACAGCAGGTTCAGCAGGAATTCCGGCGTGACACCGTGTGCCGTGAACAGCAGCCCGCCCGCGATCAAAAAGGCGAACACGCCGTTGACGGCGGCGGTGTAGAACATCATGGGCAGGCGCAGGTCTTTGGTGTAGG
>CAJJUC010000083.1 GCA_905195005.1 uncultured Eubacteriales bacterium
AAAATATCATTTTGGAGGTTTAAATTATGCCAAGGTACAAATTAAGTCCCGAAGAGCGGGCAGCGGAAAAAGAACGCAAGGAGAATTTGCGTAACATCATGAAAGGACTCGATGTGAAGAATTTTGATGACCTGAAAGATGTATTCAAAATGATGGTCGGAGAAATGCTTGAAAACGGTCTTGACGGAGAGCTTGATGATGAATTGGGTTACACCAAATACGATTATCGCAACAAAGAGGGTGAAAATAGCCGCAACGGCTATTCCAAAAAGACCCTTAAAACAAGCTTTGGTGAGACGGAAATCAAAATACCGAGAGACAGAGACGGTGAATTTGAGCCGCAGCTTGTAAAGAAGAATCAAACAATGCTGACCGGCGACATCGAAGAAAAGATAATATCGATGTATGCCAAAGCCGTAACGTCACGAATATATTTCTCGATGGTAGCGTCCGATTTTTCTTCGTTTACAAGATATTTTCTGAATTTTTGAATTTGTTTTTCGGTTATACTCTGTAATTTCATATTGACCGCTTCCTTTCTTTTCACCATATATATTGTATCACTCAGGCAAAATTTATAAATTGAAGCTGTCAACAGTTTGCTCCTTTATCTCCGATTTTGTCAAACTTGCCGTAAAACGCGTCTTACTATTGCCGAATTTTATAAAAGCCGCCCGACAATAAAGGCATGTTGCCTCTATTGTCGGGCGGCTTTTTCTGCCGTCTGAAACCCTCATTTTAAAAAGGCTTATTTTATTTAACGATTACCGACGCAGGATTTTTATGGTATATTTATACAAGCATTATTTTAATATTATTCTCATTTCATATCGGCAGCAATACATTGGTCGATTAATGATTTCAGCTTCTCCATTTGCGATTTGCCGGTAACGGCGCCGACGATCGGTTCTCCGACGATGCTGCCGCTGCGGTCAACCACATATGTTGTGGGATAGGCGTATACATTTTCGACAAACTTTCCCGCCTCGCTGTCAGAATCAAAGTATACATTCCGATAGGAGGCGTCTTTCTTTTTCAAAACTGCCTTTGCTTCGGATATTGCCGCCTCATCTCCGTCCAGCGTGAAAGAATTTATTCCGATGAGAGAACCGCCTTTCCCGGAAAGCTCCTTATTCAGCGCATCGAGTTCGGAAAGCTCACCCACGCAGGGAGAGCAGGTAGTGAACCAAAAGTTTACCACCGTGACAGCATTGCCTGAAAACAGCTCATCGCTCTTTATTTCGTTCCCGTCCAGATCCTTTCCTTCAAAGGACGGAAAATTCTTCATACTGCCGTTATCGAATGGCATATTCATATCATTATCCGACGATTTTTGAGCTGCATCCGGATATTTTTTTTCAATCATAGTCAGCTTATTTTCAATATCCCGGATTTTCTCCGCTTCACCCTTGAGCAATTTAAACTCGTCCTCCGTAAACTGTTCCTTGACGGTGTCAATGGTTTTGAGAAGAAAATCACCGTAGTTTTTACCGTCCTCCTGCAAAGTCATACCTTTGTCCGCCGCCGCAAATACCTGTTCCCAAAGCTTTGTATTCTCCGCCAGAATCGCATTTTCACGTGCCATCAGTTCTTTATGCATTGCTACCGCTTCTTCGGCATTTTTCGGTTCATTTTCCATACCGTTCAATTTGTTTTTATCCGCCGTTGTGCAGGCTGCCGTAACCAACACCAGCAGCGCAAGCGTCAGCGCCGCTGTTAGAAGTTTTTTTATACTCATGTTTATTCCTCCTGATTTTTTTATTTATTACCTGCGGCGTTTTCGCCGCGTTTATCTTTACCTTCTCCGAATCCGTAATGAAAACTAACGGCGTTTGTCGGACATTCCCGAACGCACATACCGCAGCGAATACATTCGGTGTGATTCGGTGTTTTCGTCACGTCCACAGCCATTTTGCAAGCTTTTGCGCATTTTCCGCAGGCTACACATTTGCCGGTATCCACTTTCATTTGAAACAGCGAAACCTTGTTCAGCAGGGCATAAAACGCACCAAGCGGACACAGCCATTTGCAGAACGGTCTGTAAAACAACACGCTTACCGCAGCCACTGCAATCAAAACGCTGAATTTCCAAGCAAACAATGCTCCGAGTGCAGACCGAATACCGGAATTGACAATGGACAGCGGAATTGCCCCCTCCAATACACCTTGCGGACAAATATACTTGCAGAAAAAGGGGTCACCCATTCCGACATCGTTTACCGCCAATGCCGGCAACAGAAACACCGTTACCAAAAGAACGGCGTATTTAATCCAAGTCAAACATTTCAGCTTTTGGGTTGAAAATTTTTTTGTCGGGATTTTATGCAGCAACTCCTGAAACCAGCCGAACGGACACAAAAATCCGCATATAAAGCGCCCCAGCAATACCCCGAACAATATGAGGGTTCCTGTAATATAATATGAGAAACCATACTTTGCAGATCCCGCCACCGTCTGAAGCGCACCGATAGGGCAGGCTCCGGATGCCGCAGGACAGGAGTAGCAGTTAAGTCCCGGCACACATACTGTTTTTCCGGCTCCCCGATAAATTTCGCCCTTCAGAAAATTTGGCAGATGCAGGTTGCTCAATAGAGCCGCCGCTGCCTGAATGTACCCGCGGAAGCGAGTCAGTTTTTGTGATATACCTGAAAATTTCTTACCCAATTCCCACACACTCCAGACATAATCTGATTGCCTTGCTCAGTACGGTCGCCGCCTCACCCCGCAAAGCTCCGGCGCACAGCATTACTGTTCCGACAGCCAAAAGCAAAGCCTGCGCCGTCGCCTTTTTCCAATGCATATATTGCTTCACCCTTTCTTTGTCCTCTTTTGGATTATATATTTTTTCCGTTTTGCATTCCGGGCAGATTCCCTCGAACACGGCTCTGCGACGAAATACCGTGTAAGCGGTCGGATGATCTGTGCGGTTTCTGACCGTTTCCAGAACGATTCCGCGCTGTTTTGTTTCTCTGTGTTTCAGCATTATTTATGCACTCCTCTAAGTTTTGTCATATTTCAAATTTGTTATTCAGCGTCCGTCAAGCGGAACATATTCCCTGCATGGAGCAGCAACAGCATATGCCGGGGAAATGCCTTCATTAAATTTTCATTGGTTCTTGTTCCCGCATAGTTATTGTTTTTCATAATCACTTCATACTTTTCATTTTATTATTATATATTATTAGGAATTATTCCTAATAATTATACAGTAATCTATTCTTCTTGTCAAGACAAACGGCGGAAATCTTCACGGATCTCTGCTTTTTCGTCAAATTTGGAGAGATTGCAGGCAAACATCCGGTTAGATAAAATACGAAAGGACAATACAAAACCCCTTTGCCGGGATTTGTATTGTCCTTTAATAAAAAGTTATTTAATCGCAGCCACTCAAACATTTCCACAGAACAACCTGACTTTAAAGTATACCGAATCAAAAACACCGTTCTGAAAGATTATAGTACAGGTACTCCAATCATGCATATGGAAATAATACTGAGCAGAATTCCAATCCATTGTTTTTTCGTAATGACTTCACGAAAAAGGAAAACGCTGACAAGCATTGATAACAGAATCATTCCTCCGTTGTATACCGGGAAGAAAATAAATTTTGGCAAATTCCCCGCTAAAACAAGATTGGCAATATTTAATATTCCGTAAAAAACTCCGGAAAGCGGCGCAATCACCAATGCTCTGCTCTTAATAGAAAATGTTGCCGGGCTTCTTCTCCTGTTTAACTGCCATAAAATCAGATTCATGCTCATGGTGAAGAAAAATGTGAGCCTTAAGAAAGGAATCAGCTCCGATGAACGATTTATTTGCTGAAGTGATTGCACAATTCCCATTACTCCGGTAACGGAAGATGAAATCCCTGCAAATATTAAAAATTTTCTGCCTATACGGCACTTTTTTATATTTAACACAAGCGCCATTGAATACAAAATCAAAAATACTCCGGCAACCTGTGATACGGCAGCTTGTTCATTCAGGCAAAGGATTCCGAATGCGGTCGGTATAAGCATGCTTGCCGCCTGAATTAATGTCAATATTGAGAGCGCTCCGTATTTAAGCGCCGTCATGGAAAAATACTGACTTAATACAGTGAGACCGGCAAAAAGAAACGCTGCAGCAAGCGAATAAAACGATGGAGCGGCTGACGTCTTTGCGCAAAACATCACTGCAAATGAACAAAGATTTGTCAGAAAGGCATATTTGTAAATATCCGTATTATTATTTAATATTTGTTTTGAGAAAAGATTGCTGAAGCAGCTTATCGATACAGCTAAAATTATACTTATAAAAAGCAATACATAATACATAAATTTTCCTCCGCAGTTCTTTACTCATGTTCCGTTCGCATTTCGGCAAAAATTAACACCGCTTCCCCTATTTCAAGGCTGACGGAGATCTCGTCACCGTCATACTCCAACAGACCGCTCGCATTTTCGGGATAAATAACCTTCGCGCTTTTTATGCTGTGCCTGAGCTTTGCAACGGCGTTTTTGCTGCCGGAGTTTCTTGCAAAGGAAACATAGCTTCCGTTTTCGGAGAAGTATGCACTGCAAATCCAATCGCTGTTTAGATTTGGAACTCCGAGAGGATAATATGGTTTCAGCAAATTTATGTTTTTACGAAGTTTTTTATATATGGCAACGGCGTTCTTAAGCTCTGTTTTTACATTTTTATCAAGTGTTGACGGAGTTCCGCTTATCCCTATTCTTCTCATCATTGAATTTGCAAAAAAGTATGTTATATCGGAAATTTTTGTATTCTCGTTCACACCAAGGAACGAAAGCGATGCCTCGGGAGGAATAACCGTTGATGCCGCCGCTCCAATGCAGCATACCTCACGCAATGTTCCGGCATCTGTCAATGCCGAAATCGAAAACAACCCCATAAAATCCATGCGCAGACCTCCGCTTGCACAGTTTTCTATTATTAAATCGGGATGCCTTTTGCAGATCTCTCTAATCCAGTTCTCATAGGCATCATAGTATTGCATAAGACCGTCTCCGGGGCTGTCGGCATGAATCTCAGTGCCGATTCCGGCGTCAGTATTATAGTCAAATTTAAAATATCCGACTCCGTATGTATTCACAAATCTGTCTATTATTTTATCAAGGCGCTTTTTCACCTTGGAATTTCTTAGGTCAAGAAAATATCTTCCGTTTTCTGCAACCCGTTTCCCATGCCGCATGAAGAAACATTCGTCATCAAATAATGAAACTGCTTTATTTTTAACGGCAATACATTCCGGTTCAATCCATATTCCGGGAATCATACCGCATTCACGGACTTTATCGAACACCTCATTTAATCCATTCGGGAATCTCCATTGCGCAATGTTCCAGTCTCCGATGTTCCACCAGTCGGATTGTCCGTCAGACGTTTCGTCATACCATCCTGCGTCCATAATAAAGTATTCGCATCCAAGCTCCTTTGCTTCATCAATCAGCGCAAGCTCCTTTGCTGTTGTCTGATTTCCGGCATTTGCCCCCCAGTCATTAAATATAATCGGGAGATTTTTGTCGGCAGGGCTTCTGTATGCGGTTATCCTTCTGTACTGATTCATTTCCGAAAGAGCATCTCCGAAATCTCCGCAAACTATGCATACGGCAGCTTTTAAACTTTTAAATGATTCACCGCTCCCGATATTCTTCCAAAAATGATTTTCATTTTCGGAGGGTCCGCTTAAATCAATATAATAGAGATCCTGCTTTGGACAATCTATATCGCTTATTTCCCAGCACCATGAACCCAATGCTTCTATTTGCCATAGAATTGTTTCATTGCCGCTTCTTAAACATCCCATCGGCAAATATTCTTTGCAGGACCACGACCCTGTGTTGTTTACCGCTATTTTCTTTGTGGCGCCGATACTGTCGGTTTTAAAGAATCCCAAGTCTTCCGGACTGTACTGCCGCCACTGAATATCACGCCTCCACGAGCTGTGAGGAATCATTACTTTATCTATTGAAAATCCGTACATACGGAATGAACTTACATGCTCCAAAATGATGTCCTGATTTGATATATTTGATATCTCACAGTAGGTTCGCACAACTTTTATACCGCAAAAAAATTCATAATGCGCCTTAACCTTGATCGTTTCATTCTTAAGAACAAATACAAGCTCCTTTCCGTTTCGGTGTGACTTATATATTTAAGCGTTGATGAAAGCCCTCCGCCGATATGTTTCGTACCGTGAAAATCAATATTGTTAATTCCGCATGCTTCAATTTCAACAGGCGCCATAAGATGGTGCTGCAACATATTTTTCTTTTTTTCTGAAGAAATTGAATTAACATACAATATCCCTTTGTCATCAATTGTAAAATCAAGATATATTCCGTTTTTAAAAAAATGCAGGTATTTCAATTACACTCAACCTTTCATTGACCGGTTTTTAGCCGGAGATGTGAATCTTACCGTCCATCACATATGCGCACGGACCGTTTTCATACAAAACAATATCCTTATTGGGGCATTAAACTCTGATTTTGTATAATCAATATTTTTTGAAATGATATGCCTGTATTTTTTTGTAAAAGGTTGCTCTTGCACTATTGCACCATCTGCTGCGAGATCTTCGTTCAAATCGGCGATAACATCCGCCTTCGACGCGAGACATGCGGCGTTAAACGGAACTCCCGCTGCCGATGCAGGGTAAATTCCTGTTCCGTGGTCAACAAAATACTGATCGAATCCGCCGCTTTTAATCTGCTCGGGAGTCAGATTGCGCGTCAGCTGATAAACGATTGTTCCAATCATTTCAAGGTGCGCAAGCTCTTCGGTGCCTATATCGTTAAGAGTTGCTTTGGAAATCTCATTCGGCATACTGAAGCGCTGACTCAAATATCTCAAAGACGCTCCGAGCTCGCCGTCCGGTCCGCCGTACTGTGTCAGAATAACCTGAGCCATGCGCGGATCGGGGTTCTTTATGCGGATTGGGTATTGCAGTTTTTTCTCATAAATCCACATACTTTCAGCTCCTTTCCCAAACCCAAGGGTCTTCTGACCACTGCCACGGCGTTGTGTTGGCAGATGCCGAAGCTGTCAGCGGACCGTACTTTTTTTCATACTCGCCACGCAGAGTCCGTCCCTGCGCAGTTGCGTCCTTAAACAGACTTAAGGCTCGCATGCAGTTCGGATGTGTGTTTAGATACAAATGAAGATCATATGCAAAGAAATCCGCAGCCTGAATTTTTCTTAATAATTCGCGGCGTTCGGAATTTGTTTGTTCAGCCATGATTGTTTTCCTCCGTTCTTCCTGAAAATTCATTGCCGTAAACCCCTAAAGGCTTATATAATTCCGGAAATGCTGTTCCCTTATCAAGTGAATTTTCGACACTGTAGGTTGAATCCATAACCTGATACGGAACGTACGCATATGCAAGAGGCAAATCCTCAAGATACGTGCAGCTGTTTTCACTTGAGGACGGAGTGTTAAGATTAAGAAGGTCTTTCATTAAAGTTTCGTCCTTTCCGGGGGATATACTCCCCCGTATTATCCTATGACAAAATACGACAAAATGTTACCGAAAAAAAATTCCGTTTTATTAACTGTTGCAAACACATCTTCTTTGTGATATACTTGCTTTGAGGTGATTGTATTGAAAAAAATAATTTCTTTTGCCGTTGCGGCGGTTATGCTTATAAGCATGGCGTTTTCCGCAATTGCATATGACGCTTCTGACGCTTATTCCGATTTCAAAAAGGAGTATCCCGATTTTGTCAATTCGCTGTTAAACGGCGGAATTGACGAGCAGCTCTTAATTGAATTTCTGCAATCGGTGCAGAATTATATGATTGAACTTAACGCAAATGAGAAAATAACGGAAAGCAATTTTGAAAAAAATGCTTTAAATGCGGTAAATATCGTTTCCTCACGTGAAAAGTACACCGTTATTCAGGATACGCTTATCATTCTGTACCCCGACGCGGTTAAACAAATTGTAACACAGTCCACTGTTCCCGATGAATTTAAACCGCTCATGAATACGATCAAGTCAATCTTTTTCAAGCATAACATGCTGAATAACAACACAGGCGGTTCGGGAAGCGGCGGAAATTCAGGTGGAAACGGAAACAGCTCGGATAACGATAAAACTCCCGATAATGGCACGCCAGGCACGGAGCCGATTGTTCCCAAACCGACTCGTTTTACCGATGTTGCACGCACACACTGGGCATATGACGCAATTGAAAGTCTTGCGGAAAAATTTATTTTAAGCGGTTATCTTGACGGAGCGTTCCGCCCCGATGCGAATATCACGCGCGGCGAATTTGCAAAAATAATTGTTACCGCCGCCGATGCTTACGATTATTCAGCCGTTTCCGAATTTAAGGATGTGCCGAGCGACGCATGGTATTATTCCTATGTTTCATCTGCATACAAGGCAGGGCTTATAACCGGCTATCCCGACGGAAGCTTTGCTCCCGAAGCGCCTATCAGCCGCGCCGATATATGCACAATAGTTTACAGATTTCTTAAGTCTGACGAAAGCTCGGACGGCGCTGCGTTTGACGATGACGCTTCAATTCCCGGTTATGCCAAAGCAGCCGTATATTCGCTTACCGATTTGGGCATTATCAGCGGAATGGGCGGAAACATGTTTGCGCCGCTTTCAAATGCAACGCGTGCGCAGACTGCTAAAATAATCTACAAATCTTTTATAAAGGACTGATATTATGGCAAGCTATCCCACTGCACACATCAGCGCATCTCCCGAGGATTTCGCAAAAACCGTGCTGATGCCCGGAGATCCCCTGCGCAGTAAATTTATTGCCGAAAATTTTCTTGAAAAATCCGTGCTTATTAACAACATTCGCTATGCGCAGGGATATACGGGAATTTATAAAGGTAAAAAGGTAACCGTTATGTCGAGCGGCATGGGAATGCCATCCATGGGGATTTACAGTTATGAGCTTTTCAGCTTTTTCGGGGTTGAAAACATAATCAGAATCGGCACAGCGGGAGCTGTCAGCCGCAGTCTAAGGCTGCGCGATGTTGTTCTTGCGCTCGGCGCGGCAACTGATTCGAATTATGCAGCGCAATACAAGCTTCCCGGAACATTCTGCCCCACCGCTTCATATTCCCTTTTAAAAACTGCGCAGGAATGTGCCGAAGAAAGGGCTTTGCACTGCCATATCGGAAACATTCTGACATCTGACGCGTTTTACTGCGACTTTGACAATACCGAGCCATGGCGAAAAATGAATATTCTGTGCATTGACATGGAAACGGCGGCGCTTTATATGAACGCTGCGCGGCTCGGGAAGAATGCGCTTTCCGTGCTGACAATTTCAGATATTATCGGAACAGGCGAACAAACCTCACCGGAGGAACGCGAAAAATCCTTTTCGGATATGGTTTACACAGCGCTTGAAACTGCGATAAGCATATAATCATAACCACCCATCAATATTTGATGGGTGGTTCTTTGTTTCGCAGATTCCGCACTCAACCGGCTGAAGCCATAAAAAGAAAAACATAGCATTTTGTGTAATTTCAGCACAAAATGCTATGTTTTTCGTCCCGGTATTTGTTAATACGTTATTTTTTGCACAATCCGCGGGATAGCCAAATTTGTCATCTGCTTTTTGAGAAATCAGGCTCTTTCTGTTTCTTCAGCTGAAAAAATGAGTTCACCGAAATACTCCGGCCGGTGAAAGTCGGGTTTTTCACACTCAACGCGATTCCATGAAAGGTAATGCTCTTGTTTTGTTAAATCTCCGCATTTGTAAAAGTTTGCGCGTAAGCGTCCTTCCGGTGCAAAATTCGGGAAAAACAAGCGAATCAGCGAAAACGGTAGTTCATAATATAAATCCCATGAGCCCGGCGTTTTTCTGCATTCCGCATTAAGGGAATCCGCCCCCTGCGGCAGAATTATCCTTACAAGATTGTCGTTTCCTGTTCCTATTCCGAAATAAATGCAGCAATTCGGATTCATTTCAATATTAATGTATCGTGAATCCCCGTTTGAAGGACTGAAGAAAAATTCAAGGCAGCTGTCAAGATACGGTTCATCCAATGTGCCAATGCCCTCGGCACGTATATACTTTTCGTCTGCGTGAAGATGAACGTACAGACAATCAGCGCCGTAGGTCAACTGCGCATAGGCTGTTATATCGGTATGCTCCGTCCATTCAAGCTGATTAATCAGCGCCTTTCCCACCTTACCCCAATTTGGCTTTCCGTTCGATTTTAAAACGTTGTATGACAGCATAATTGAACCTCGCTTTTCAGTATGATTATTATAGATTTGGTTGACGCGGCGCAGAGCCTTCTTATGAGTTAAGAAACAAATGTCTCGGCATTCCCTCAACCATAAACGGTGAAAGCTCACCGATAATAAGAGGCTTCATGTAATCAACGCACTGCTTCGTCACGCTTATATTGTCGCTGTTAATCCAGTCGAGCGGCACTTTTTTCTCCACATTGGCAATTTTTGATACCTCTGTTGACATTATATCGATTCTGTAAGGAGCATTTGACAGCCTTTTTATAACCGTCATTATTTCGGATTTTCCCAAAACAGCCTCCTTGACTGCCTCCGCTCCCACCTGGAAAGCTTCGGTCATATCCGTTCTCGACACTATATGCGACGCACAGCGCTGCAGCGGTCCGAGCGAAAATCCCCTTGTCTTTATCCCCATATTCTGCGCAAGAAAATCCGCAAGGAACAACGCGGTTCCTCCGAGAGAAGTGTGCCCGAAAGCATCTTTGTATTCGCTCTTTTTATTCATCTCGCAAACATACTTACCGTCTTTTGTCATAATTCCTTCGGAAACCGCAATAACAAACGCCTTCTTTTCTTTGTGGCGCTGCACTGTCTCACTT